>NZ_JBFAKW010000035.1:43781-76561 GCF_040655955.1 Streptomyces sp. NPDC050263
CTGCCCCGCCGGGTGGGGGGGGCGCCCCGGCCCGCCGGCGACGGGGGGGGGGGCGGCGGCCGGGCCACCCCGGGGCGGGCGGGGGGGGGCCCGCGCGCGTGCCCGCAGCCGCCGTTGCCGCTCAGACCTCGGGCACCTGCTCGTCGTCCAGGGCGAACACCGCGCCCGTCAGCGCCTCCCGCTCGCAGTCGTTGCCGAAGGTGTGCTGGTAGTCGACCGGACGTCCGTTCCACCGCCCCTGCGCCCGGACGGTCACCGGGGCGTACAGGAGCGGGCAGACGCGGCTGCCGTCCCCGGTGAGGGCGCCGACGTCGCCGTCGGCCTTCGTCAGGACGTCGCAGGCCTCGGCGGCGCGGGCGTGGCCCTGGGGCGGGTCGCACATCAGGAGGGTGCCGCGGCTGTCGCTGGAGCGGGCGTCGCCGCGGACGACGGTGAGTTGGAGCCAGTTGCCGGGGAAGGCGTCGTGGGAGGCCGCCAGGGCCGGGGCGGCGCCGGTGGCGAGGAGGAGGGCGGCCGCGGCCGACAGGGTGCGCCGGACGGCTTTCGCCGAGCGGAGATCGTTGAGGAAGTGCGTCATTCCCGGTGCATCGGCACGGCGGGCTGGGTACCCCAGTCCGACTCACCCGAACGGGCCCGGGCGGGCTCCGCGGGAGGCCGTCCGGCCAGCTCGAACGCGGCGAGCACGACCCGCGCCTGGTACTCCGCCTGGCGTGCGACGGGGATCCAGCGCGCCCCACAGTCGTCCTGGTAGCCGGCGCACCAGGCGTCGATGAGCCGGTCCAGCTCGGGCAGCGCGCCGCAGGGGTCGGCTCCGGCGGCGGTGACGAGCTGGTGCAGCAGGCCCGCCGTCCGGACGGCGATCCGGCGGCCGGCGATGCGCAGGGCGGTCAGATGGGCGGTGCTGAGCGGCGGGAGCAGACGGGCCGGGTCGGCGGTGTCGGGGTCCCAGGCGTCCGCGAGACCGGGGCAGACCAGTAAATAGTCGTCGACCGGGGCGAGCAGGCGGTCCGCGTCGGGGAGACCGGCGAGGCGGGGCCGCACCCGCGTGAGGATACGTTCCAGCAGCTCTGCGTCACGGCGCAGGGCATGGCTCACGGAGCGCAGCACCGCGTCCCGGTCGGCGGGCGGGGAGCCGTCCTCCACGGCGGCGACGCCCCACATGGGCGCCTCGACGACCGCGGTGACCGTGCCGTGCCGGTGCGGGTGGTACCAGGTCGACTCGACGGCGGCCTCGGTGATGGCGGCGGCCAGATCACCCGCGCGCGGGGGCGGGATCCGGTAGACGGCGGGCGCCAGGCGCGGCCAGTACAGGGCGTCGTAGGGCCCGAGTTCGCGGGGGATGCCGAGGCGGGCGGCGGCGTGGGCCACCCGCCGGGAGAGTCCGGGCAGGTCGCGGGTGAGTTCCACGAAGGCGCCGCCGACGTCGACGCCGTGCAGCGAGCACTGGAAGAAAGGTTTCAGTTCGTCCTGGAGACGGAGCAGCGCACGGGTCTCCGGCAGCGCCGCGGCGGCCGCGCCGTCGGGCAGCCATTCGGGCTGCTCCCGGAAGCCGGGCCGGAAGAAGTTCCGGAAGTAGCGGCCGAGGCTGTAGGGGCCGGACAGCCAGCCCTCGTTGCGGCGCAGGCCGTCCGGGTCCAGGCAGAGCAGCAGGTTCCAGGTGGCGTCGGCGCCCACGGTGAGCCGCGGGTCGGCGAGGACGCGTTCGGCCAACCGCAGGACGGTGGCGCCGCCGACGGGCTCGTTGGCGTGCGGTCCGGCGACGACGAGCGCCTGGCGGGCGCCCCGGCCGAGGGAGAGCAGCCACAGGGGCGTGCCCGCGCGGGAGACCCCGACGCGGCGCAGCCGGACGTCCCCGGAGCTGCGGACGGCGAGCGCGGCCGCGCGGGCCGCGAGTTCGTCCACGGTCGGGTAGCGGAGGAGCTGCGGCAGGGCACACCTCCACAAGGCGGGCGCCGTCGGTTCACTTGGCGTATCTGGTGTACGCACAGTGAGTCATGGGCCGGGGGTACGTCAACACCGCCGTACGCGCGAGGACTTGGCCGGGCAGGCCGTTCGCCCCGGACGGGTACCGGGTGCGGGTCACTCCACGGAGAGGCGGAACCCCATCCGGCCGAAGGCGACCTGGTCGCCTTCGCGAACCACGGCCGCGCCGATGACCCGGCGTCCGTTGACGGTCGTCCCGTTGGTGGAGCCGAGGTCGCGCAGCACCCACATGCCGCCGTGGCGGCTGAGTTCGGCGTGCACCCGAGAGACGCTCTCATGGGTCAGCCTGAGGCCGCTCGCGGGGTCGCGGCCGATGCGCAACGCGTGCGCGGTGCCCGGGTGCGGCAGCAGCAGCTTGGGCAGCCGCTCGGCCTGCCAGGCCCTGCGCAGCCGGACGGTGAAGCCGGAGACCGCCTCGACGGTGCCGAGGACGACCCGCGAGAAGCGGTTCTCCTTGGGCAGGTCGGCGGTGAGGACGGCGAGCTCGTCGGAGCGGCGGGCGGCGAGCGCGAGCTCCATGCGCCGGATGAACGTGTCGTGCGACAGGCGCCCCATGGCGACGCCGTCCCGCAACACCTTCAGCGCGTGGTCGCGCTCCGCGTCCGACAACCGCGCGGGATACGTGTTGAACTCGAAAGACGACGTCACGCTCGTGATTGTCGGTCAGTGAACCCCGGGTGTCCAGAAGACGGGAAAACGCCCGCCCACGCGCGCGTGCGCCAATGGGAGTGTTCCGAACACGGATTGATCTCGTGTGGAGCACGATGGACGGGACGGGCTACATCACGGTGAACAGACGAAGGGGAACCGTCCGTGCAGTTCGAGGTGTGGGCACCGCAGGCCGAACGTGTGACGCTCCGGTGCGGCGACGCAGCGCGCGCGTTGGAACGCGATCCGGAGCGGGCGGGGTGGTGGACCGGCGAGGCGGAGGCCGCGGACGGCACCCGGTACGGCTTCGCGGTGGACGACGGCCCCGTCCGGCCCGATCCCCGCTCGCGCCGCCAGCCGGACGGGCCCGAGGGCCTGAGCGCGGTCGTCGACCAAGGCCGCTACGCCTGGCGTGCGCAGTGGTCCGGACGCCCGCTGCCGGGGGCCGTCCTGTACGAGCTGCACGTGGGCACGTACACCCCCGAGGGCACGCTGGACGCGGCCGCCGAGCGGCTCGGACACCTCGCCGAACTGGGCGTCACGCACGTGGAGTTGATGCCGCTGTGCGCGTTCCCCGGCCGGCACGGCTGGGGGTACGACGGGGTGTCGCCGTGGGCGGTGCACGAGCCGTACGGCGGTCCCGAGGCGCTGAAGCGGTTCGTCGACCGGGCCCACGAACTCGGTCTGGGCGTGGTCCTGGACGTGGTGCACAACCACCTGGGCCCGTCCGGCAACCATCTGCCCGCGTTCGGCCCGTACTTCACCGAGACGCACCACACGCCGTGGGGGGCGGCCGTCAACCTGGACGCGCCCGGCTCGGACGAGGTGCGCGCGTACCTGGTGGGCAGCGCGCTGGCCTGGCTGCGCGACTACCGGCTCGACGGACTGCGGCTGGACGCGGTGCACGCGCTGGCCGACACGCGCGCGCGCCACTTCCTTGAGGAGCTGTCGACAGCCGTGGACGCCCTCGCCGCGGAGACGGGCCGGCGGCTGTTCCTGATCGCCGAGTCCGACCTGAACGACCCGCGGCTGATCACGCCCCGCCGGGAGGGCGGCCTGGGCCTGCACGCGCAGTGGAACGACGACTTCCACCACGCTCTGCACACCGCGCTCACTGGCGAGTCCCAGGGCTACTACGCCGACTTCGCGCGCGACCCGTTCGCCGCGCTGGCCAAGACCCTCACCGGCGGCTTCTTCCACGACGGCACGTACTCCGGGTTCCGCGGCCGGCGCCACGGCCGCCCGCTGGACCGCGCCCGCGTCCCCGCGCACCGCCTCCTCGGCTACGGCCAGACCCACGACCAGATCGGCAACCGCGCGCGGGGCGACCGCCTCTCGGCGTCCCTCTCCCCCGGTCTGCTGGCGTGCGCGGCCGCGCTGACACTGACCGCCCCGTTCACGCCGATGCTGTTCATGGGCGAGGAGTGGGCGGCGGGCACGCCCTGGCAGTACTTCACCGACCACACCGACCCGGAGCTCGCCGAGGCCGTGCGGCGGGGCAGGCGGGCGGAGTTCGCGGCGCACGGCTGGGCCGAGGAGGACGTCCCCGACCCGCAGGACCCGGCGACGCGCGAGCGCTCCTGCCTGGACTGGTCCGAGCCGCGGCGCGAGCCGCACGCGCGCGTGCTGGCCTGGTACCGCGAGCTGATCGCGCTGCGGCACACGACGGCGGACCTCACCGATCCCGACCTGGCGGACATCAAGGTCGCCCATGACGCGCAGGCCCGCTGGCTGGCGTTCCGGCGGGGCGACGTCCGGGTGGCCGTCAACCTCGGCAAGGAGCCGGCCGCGATCCCGCTGGGCCCGCGCCCGGCCCGCGTACTGGCCGCGTGGGAGCCGGTGACGGTACCGGGTCCGGACGGACTGCTGCACCTGCCCGGGGAGGCGTGCGTGGTGCTGGAGCAGGAGTGAGGCAGGCTAGGGGGCTTCTGATGGATCTCCGTGGGAGAAGGAGCGGCGTTCGGTGCGTGCTCTCGGTGTGCCGGGCGAGAGTGCGTGCCGAACGCCGCGACGCCGCGGAGATCCATCAGAAGCCCCCTAGCCCTCCTCGTCCGTCCCGTCCGCCCCGCTCTCGCCGTCCTCGCGCAGCTCCGTCACCCGCTCCAGCAGGATCGCCTCCCAGGCCCGTCGCAGCCGGGTGCGGGGGAGCGAGAGGGCTTCGGGGTCCTGTCGGCCCGCAGCGGGGCGCTTGAGGTGTTCCGCGAGGCGGACGACGGTGTCGCAGCGGGCCAGCCACAGGCCGCGCAGACAGGGGCGGGCGCCGTAGCCCGCGAGCGTGGCGGCGCGGACGGCGGCCCCGGCGCCCACGGCGAGGGCGAGCCCGGCGATGTCCTCGGCGGGGTCCCCGAGGACCGTGTCGGTCCAGTTCAGGACACCGCGCACCCGGCCGTCGACGCTCACCAGGAGATGCTCGCCGCGCAGGGCGTGATGGACGAGGACGGCGGTGGCGGGCTGGGCGGCGAGCTGCGCCGCGCCGAGCGGGGTGAGCTGGTGCAGGCGGGCCGGGTCGAACTCGTCGGCGCGGGCCAGGCGTTCGGCGGCGGCCACGGCCATCCGGCGCAGCGCCTCCAGGGAGCGCGGGGCGGCGCGCGGCACACCGAGCGCCTCGGCCTGCCGGGGCGGCACCTCGCGCAGCCCGCGGAGCAGTCCGGCGAGGTCGGCCTCGCCGACGGCCGACACGTCGTGCTCCTCGGCCGTGCCGCCGGGCAGCTTGGTGTCGAGCGTGTAGGCCAGCCCGGGGGACCACTCGCCGTGCGCGACGCTGACCGGCACGGCGACCGGGACGTGCGGGCGGACGAGGTCGCGCAGCCGCAGCTCGCGGCGGCGGCGCAGGGTCGCCTCCGCGTCGGGGGCCAGGCGCAGCACATGGCGGGCGCCGACCCACCAGGTGAAGGGGGCGCCGCCCTCGGCGACGGGCCGCACCTCCGGTCCGGAGCCGCTCTCGCCGCCCCCTTCCAGGAGCGCACGGACCAGTCGGCGGACGGTGTCCGGGGTGGGTGTCGGTGCCTGGGTCATGGTCGCGCCGCTGCCGTTCGGGTGGGTGCCGGGACTCCTGGTGGGGGTGGGTCAGTCCACTATGACCAGTTCGCGGGTGGTGTCGTTGAGCCGGCGGCCGCCGTCCTCGGTGACGGTGACGATGTCCTCGATGCGCACCCCGAACCGGCCGGGCAGGTACACGCCCGGCTCGACGGAGAAGCACATGCCGGGCACCAGGGGCCGCTCCTCGCCCTCGATCATGTAGGGCGGCTCGTGGGTGGTGACGCCGATGCCGTGACCGGTGCGGTGGATGAAGCGGTCGCCGTAGCCGGCGTCGGCGATGACCGCGCGGGCGGCCCGGTCGACCTCCTGGCAGGCGACGCCGGGCCGCACCGCCCTGAAGCCCGCCTCCTGGGCCTCCCGCACCAGGTCGTGCACCCGGCGCTCCTCGTCGGTGGGCTCGCCGACATGGACGGTGCGGGAGGTGTCGGACCCGTAGCCGTCCTTGAGGCCGCCGAAGTCGAGGACGACCATGTCGCCGCGCTCGATGACCCGGTCGCCGACCTCGTGGTGCGGATCGGCGCCGTTCGGCCCGGAGGCGACGATGGTGAAGTCGACCTGGGAGTGCCCGAAGCGGCGCAGCAGCGCGGCGAGGTCGGCGCCGACCTCCGTCTCCCTGCGCCCGGCGAAGGGAACCTTCCGGATCTCCTCGAACGTTGCGTCTGCGGCCGCTCCCGCGGCCGCCATCAGCTCCAGCTCCGCCGCGTCCTTGACCGCCCGCAGCATGGGCAGGGCCTCGGTGAGGGAGGCGTAGGAGGTGGCGGGCAGGGCCTTCTGCAGGCCCAGCAGGTGCATCGCCCAGGCGTTGTCGCTGATCCCGAACCGGCCGTCCGTCCCGAGGAGGGCGGCGGTGACCGCGTAGGGGTCCTTGCCGTCGGTCCAGTCCCGCAGGGTGAGCGCCGGGGCGCCGGCCGCCTTCGCGGCGTCGGGGGCCTCCAGGGTCGGCACCACGAGGACGGCGTCCCGGCCGGGGGCGAGGACGAGCAGGGTGAGCCGTTCGGTGGCCGCGGTGGGCGCGTAGCCGGTGAGCCAGACGAGGTCGGGTCCGGGCGCCACGAGCAGTCCGGCGAGTCCGGCGTCGGCGGCCTCGCGCGCGGCCCGCTCCATGCGGGCCCGGTAGTCGTCGGCGGTGAACGGCGCGGCGGCGGTGCCGGTCATCCGGGCCTCCCGGGAAGGACGTGGCGACGGGTGTGACGGACGTGGTGACACTGACGTGACGACCACGGGCAGCATCCTGCCCGTCCGGCGGGGGTCGCGCGAGCCGGTCGACGAGGGTTTCGGCACGTTTTCCGGCCGGGTCGGCCTTTCCTTGGTGCGAACCGTGCCGGGAGGGCGGGGCGAGGACGGGGCCTTCGGGTCGGCGGGGTGCGGTTCGGCGGGGTGCGGCGGCGGCTCGCCCGCCCCAGGACGGCCCGCGGGCCGCTCTCAGGTGACGACGCCCGGGATCACCGTCAACTGCTGGTATCCGCCGCTTCGGTGACGCAACGTCAGCTCGATCTCCTCCCCGGGCTGCGCCTCGTCGACCGCCCGCGCGAGGTCCGTCGCCGAGTCGATCCTGGCGCCGCCGAACACGAGCAGGACGTCGCCGCGGACCAGGCCCGCCGCATAGCCGGGGCCGGGCACGTGGACGGCGACGATCTCGGCGCCCGCCTTCTCCGCGTCCACGGCCTCCAGGCCGAGCGTGGCCTCGGCGGGACGCGAGGACGCGGCGGACGCTTCGGACCGCCCGGAGGACCCTGACGACCCGGACGACCCGGACGACTTCGGCGGCGCGAACGGGTTCGACGGGCCCGGGGCGGACGCGATGCCCAGCGCGCCCTGGGAGCCCTGCCCGCCCTGCCCGCCCTGCCCGCCCTGCCCGCCCGATGAGCCGGGTGCGCCCTGCGCCGCCGCCTGCCGCTGCAACTCGGCCAGCCTGCTCATGCCGATCACGGTCGCCCCCAGGGTGCCGAGTCCGACGCCGGACAGGACCAGGACGGTGCCGGCGAACAGGCCGAGCAGCAGGGTCGTCAGCCGTCGGCCGCGGCGGCGCACGGCGTGCGGACGCCGGCTCTGGCCGGCCGGCCTGGCGCCGCCGCCGGGCTCCTGACCCGGCATGGGCTTGGGACGCAACGCTGTCTGTTCCATGGATCGCCTCCGGCTGGTGCTCTACCCGGCGCTCCGGCGGGCCACTGACCACGAACGAGTGAGACTGCCCCAGGGGCAGGAGCGGTACGGCCGACCCGTCGCGTGTCTCACGCGCGCGTGGACAACACCTCCACCAGAGTCCGCGCGGCGCCCGACAGCGCCCCGGCGTACACGAGCTCGACCCGCTGCACGATCCGCGGCTCGGTGACCGGGACGGCGACCGTGCCGGGGACGCCCGCGGCCGCCGAGCGGGGCAGCAGGGTCAGGCCGTGGCCGGCCGCGGCCAGGGCGGTCAGCATGCGGACGTCGGCGCCCTCGTAGCGCAGGGCGGGGCGGAAGCCGTGGCCGCCGCCCGCCGCCCGCAGCTGGGACAGCGGCAGCCCGGCGTCGGGGGCGTCCAGCCAGCGCGCGTCGGCGAGGTCGCCGAGGCGCAGGCCGCCGCGCCGGGCCAGCGGGTGGCTCATGGGCAGCAGGACGGCGACCGGCTCCTCGCCGACGCCGCGCGTGGTCAGCGGCGCCACGTCGGGCAGCCGCAGCGGGTCGCTGGGCGCGGCCAGACCGTCCACGAGGCCCAGCTCGGCCGCGCCCTCGGCGACTGCGGCGGGCACCTCGTCGCGGCCGAGCACGCGCAGCGTCACGCCGGCCGGCGGGAGCGCGGCGAGGGCGGCGAGGCCGAGCGCGGTCGGTGTGGTGGCCAGCGTCAGCCCGTGCGGGGGCGCCGAGGCGATCCGGACGACGTCCGCGCGGGCCGCGTCCAGGCGCAGGAGCAGCGGTCCGGCGTGCTCGAGGAGCCGTTCGCCGGCCGTGGTGGGGGCGACGGGACGGCGGGTGAGCAGGGCTGCGCCGAGATCCTGTTCGAGGGTCGCGATGTGCTGGGAGACGGCGGACTGGGTGTAGCCGAGTTCCCGGGCGGCCTCGGAGAAGGAGGCCAGGCGGGCGACGGTGACGTAGGTGCGCAGGAGGTGCGGGTCCATGCGACCAGGGTCCCAGGCCTGCATCAGCGTTGCTTATGGAGGGTGCAGCAATCATCGTTGGACGTGAAGTGGCGGGCGCGCCCAGGATGAGGGACATGACCGACACCGCAGCCCAGATCGCGCGGATCGCCCTGGTCGGCGACCGCTCCCCGAACGTCGTCTCGCACACCCGCATCCCACGGCTGATGGACGCCCTCACAGCTCGGGACCGGCTGGTCCTGGACGCCTATTGGATCCCCTCCGAGGAGGCGGAGGCCGAGGGCGCGGTGCGCGGCTTCGACGCGGTGTGGGTGGTGCCGGGCAGCCCGTACCGGAGCGAGGCGGGCGTGCTGTCCGCGATCCGCACGGCGCGCGAGGAGGGCATCCCGTTCCTCGGCACCTGCGGCGGCTTCCAGCACGCGCTGCTGGAGTACGCCCGCAACGTCTGCGGGCTGTCGCGGGCGGCGCACGCCGAGACCGATCCCGACGCGGACGACCTGCTCATCGAGCCGCTGGCCTGTTCCCTCGTGGGCCACGAGGGTGTGGTGACGCTGGAGCCGGGCTCGCTCGCCCAGTCCGTGATCGGCTCGGAGCGCACGGTCGAGCGCTACTTCTGCGCCTACGGCCCCTCCCGTCATCTGGACACCCTGCGCGCCCACGGGCTGCGCTTCTCCGGCCATGACGAGGACGGCCATGTCCGCATCGCCGAGCTCCCGGGCCATCCCTTCTTCCTGGCCTCCCTCTTCCAGCCGGAGCTGTCCGGCGACGGCTCACGCCCCCACGCGATCGTGCGGGCGCTGGCGCGCGCCGCGGTCGGACACGCCACCCGCCGCAGCGCTCCGGGGGATCTATCTCGTGTATGAGAGTGCGGACGCCGACAGGTGGGGCGCGGGCGCGGCCGGCGCGACGTCCGGCAGGAAGCCGTGGGTGCGGCGGGCCAGGTGAGCGGACTTGTAGCGGTCGACCTCGCGATGCCAGTGCAGGATTCCCGCCAGCCAGTTCTGAAGGTCGGCGACGTAGTGCCCCATCGCCTCGCGCGCCTCGGGCGAGAGGTCGAAGTCGTCGTAGACGACCGGCAGTTCGTGCGCGATGACATGCTCGAACTGCTGCATGCGCTGGGTCATCAGGTCGTGGACGACACGAAGCGCGGTCGGGTAGTCGCAGCCGAAGAAGTTCTGCACGACGAGGATCGCGTTGTGCATCTCTCCCTCGTACTCGATCTCCTTCTGGTACGAGAAGACGTCGTTGGTGAGGCACGCGTAGTCGATCGCGGCGTTCTCCAGCGCCTGGACGGGTCCGGTGCGGTACACCTCGGGCGGGATGGCGGGCCCCTGGCCCATCCGGCACATGCTCAGCGTGAGGTCGGAGCCGAAGGTGGCACGGCGCATCTCCAGGTAGTCGATCGGGTCGGGGACGCGGTTCTGGAGCTGGTTGGACAGCTCCCACACCCAGCTCTCGGTCATGACGTCCACCGCGTCGCGCAGGGTGCGCCGCTGGTCGGGGGTCATGTCGGCGGTGGTGCGCCCCCAGAGGTCGATCAGGCCGCGTTCCATGGCGTTGGCCGGGACGACGGGCGCCGCCTCGCCGTCGACGGGCATACAGGCCGACAGCCGGGCCGTGGTGACACGGGCCGCCGCGAGGTCGCGCCGCCCGCCGAAGACCAGCGGGTAGTAGTCGTCGCCGTAGGTGCCCCAGGCGAGCCACTGGGCGCTGAGGTCGAGGGCCTCCGAGGTGGCGTCCGGGTCGAGGCCGGCCGAGCACAGGGCTAGGTCGTGGGCGGCGAGTTTGTCCTCGTCCCAGACGCCCTCCTCCAGGATGCCCATCCGGTGCGTCCACGCGGTGAGGCGCGGGCGGGACGCCTCCAGGTGCGGGCAGAGCTCGACCTGGTACGGCATGTGGAAGTCGGGCAGCAGGGACGGGCCGACCTTCTGGAAGGGCACGTGCGTGTAAGCGCGCAGGCGTTCGGCGGCCGCCGAGGCGAGCAGCGCGCCCACGTCGGCGGCGGAGGTGCCGGGACCGGTCAGCTTCTGCCAGGGCGCGTCGAGGGCGACGCCCTTGTTCATGTAGCGGCTGGAGCGCATGTGCCATTCGTGACCGCCGGACTGCCAGTCCTGGAGACCCTTGGCGTACGCGGCGACGGCGAGGACCTCGTCGGGCCGCAGGCCCTTCTCCAGGGCGAGCGCGGGCACTTCGGTGAACGCGGTGTGCTCGAACTGGTGGAGGCGGGAGGTGAGGATGTCGTTGACGGTGTCGGCGGCCTCCTGGGTGGTGCAGCCGAAGAACGTCTCCAGGACGAGCACGCCGTTGCTGTTCTCCCCCTCGTCCTCGACCTCGCGCTGGTAGGAGAACAGGTCGTTGCGCAGGTGAACGGCGTCGGAGAAGGTCTCCATCAGCACCCTGAGCGGCCTCGACCCGGCGACGGCGGCCGGGACCTCTGCGGTCGCGTACTCCACGAGCCCCGCCGACCAGGGCGCGCCGCCGACCTTGCGGCGCATCTCGATGTACTCGACCGGGTTGGCGATCCGCCCCTCGTGGATGTTGGACAGCTCCCACATCGACTCGTTGAGCAGATGCTCCGTCGCGACGGCGAAACGCCGGCGCCAGTCCTGCGACATGTCCGGCACGGTGCGCGCCCACAGGTCCCGCAGACCCGCCTCGACCGGGTTCTGCGGCTCCGGCACGGGGGTCGACAGGTCCAGGGGCATGAACAGCGGGAGCCGGTCCAGGTGGGCCTTGCCCGCGGCACGGTCCGGGGTGCGTTTGAACATGTCGAGGAAGTGGTCGTCGAAGAAGAACACCCACACGTACCAGTCGGTGATCAGCGACAGCGCGCGGCCGTCGCAGTCGGGGTGGGTGTAGGCGCAGAGCAGGCCGTAGTCGTGCGCCTCCAGGTCGGCCTGCTCCCAGATCCCGGACCCCTCCAGCATGCCCATGTCGCGCGCCCACTGCGTCGAGTGGAGACGCGCCTGCTCGACATGCGGGTTCAGCCGCGCCGGATACGGCATGTAGAAGTGCGGGAGTTCGAACGGTTGAGTCATGGCCGGGGCCCTACCCGGCGGCGCAGACCGCCATCCGCGGGGCGGCACATGATCACACCATCGCGTGAATCGTCGGAGAACGGTGAACCGTACGGGAGTCGGCGCGTCCGTCAGCGTGTCCCCCGGACCACCTGCCCGATCTTCGTGCGCAGCGCCGTGAACTCGGGCAGGCCCCGGGTGGTGAGCTGGTCGCGTTCGTCCGGGAGTTCGACCGGCACGTCGAGGACGATCCGGGAGCCGGGCCCCGGGGACAGGACGACGACGCGGTCGCCGACGTAGACGCTCTCGGCACCAGGACGTCCATCATGTGCGGGCGACTCGGACGCCCTCGGCGAGGACACGGACGTCGAGGGTGCCCTTCTCGTCGACCTGCAGGAAGGTGACGTAGTTCGCGCTCGCGATCACGTCGACCTGCCCCTTGGCCAGGGCGGGCAGCGCCTGGACGGACTGCTGGACGGACATGATGCGCACATCCAGCCCCTCTTTCTCGAACAGCCCGCGGTCCCGGGCGAGATAGAGGGCAGCCGCGTCGGTCAACGGCAGAGCCGCCACGGTAACCGTTTGCCGCCCGTCGGCCTGCGACGCGGAGCCACCGTCGTCGCCACAGCCCGCGAGGGCCGGCACGAGGACGACCGTAGCCGCCGCGAGCCTGCTCGTTCCCGTCCGCAACCGATGTAACGCCATACCGGCATGACTACCAGGATTTTGACATGATCACTACATGTCGATAGGTCGATTCGTCGTTCTTCGGAGAATGCGCGACAGCGTTTTCAGCGAGTCGGCCGGGCGCGCCCGGGAGTCGGCCGCGCCCGGCGCCTCACTCCCGCACCTGGATCAGCGCGTGCGTTCCGCCGGTACGCCAGCGCTGCCCCTCGGCGGCGACCAGGGCGGCCTCCGTGTCGGCGTCCAGGCCGGTGATCACGTCGGACTTCAGCGTGCGCAGCGCCGCGACCGGACCGGGGAAGTAAGCGGTGACGTCCGCGAAGGAGGTCGTCGGGGCCCAGCGGCTGTCGCCCACCAGACGACGGTAGTTGAGGTCGCCCTTCACGATCGTCAGGGCGGCCGACGAGAACTCGGCCCGCAGGTCGTCCGGCATCTCGGCGTACGGCAGCGGAGCGGCGGAGAAGGGGTGGGCGCGGACCGTGAGGGAGCCGTCGGCCATTGCCGCCCAGAGTCGGCGGCCGTAGTCCGCGGCCGCGCCTCGCGCGCTCGTCAGTTTCCGCATCGCGTCCACGACATCGGCCGTCGTGGCGTCGGAGACGTAGTACGGATACGGCTTGACGTGCAGGACGATCCGGCCGCACCGCCCCTGCGCGAGGAGGTGGGCGGCCAACAGGAGGTCGGGGATCAGCTCGCGGCCGGCGTTGTCGGCGACGAGGCAGAGGGTGCTTGTTTCGCGACCGGCAGGGAGAGTTGGTCCTGTCGCGGTGACCGTGTCCCCATCCGGCAGCAGGGCCCACAACCTCTCGCTGTCGTCGGCGACGAGCCCCGGTACGGCGGCGCGCTGCTCGGCCTCGGCGTCGGACAGCCGGAAGCCGAGGTCGGCGCGGTTGCCCCAGAGGGAGCCGTGCAACAGAGCGTGGTCCCGCTCGCCGACCGGGCGGTGCTCCAGGGTGTCGAGTACGGCCAGTTCCTCGTCGGTCTCGGGTGCGTCGAGCTCGGCGAGCTTGAAGGGGCGGAAGGGGTCGATTCCCTGCCAGGGGCCGGGCCCGAAGTAGCCGACCGCGTAGAGGAGTCGGCGGTAGAAGTAACCCTCCGACCACAGCCACGGCACATCGAACCAGGAACGGCCGGCGTATGCGTCGAGGCCCCAGGCCCGCCACCGGTCCCGGTCATGCGCGTCGGCGGGAAGCGGCTCGATCACGCCCTTGACGCAGCCGGCCAGCAGCGCGTCCAGGCGCTCGTGGATGTCGGGACCGTAGGGGAAGGCGTCCCGCACCTGCTCGATGATCGCCGGATGCCGTTCGGCCAGGACGCTGTGGGGGAACGAGCCGGGCTCGTTGCCGAGGATCACGGGCGGGGCGGGGGCGCGGTGCATGCGGCTCACCGTATCGCGGGGGCGTGCGAGGAACGCCGCTCACGCTTCGGGCGGGTCACGCAGGCCGCGCGTCCCGCCCTCCGTGTGTGGTCGCCGCTCACACGGCGGCCACTATCTCCCGCTCCAGCCGCGCCGCGAGGCTCATATAGCGCGGTCGGCGCGGTACCGGTACGAGGCCGCGGATGAGGACCTGCCACATCTCGGCCGTCCGACGGGGCAGCCGACCGGCGGGTTCGCGGGTGCGCCCGACGACACGGGTGCCGACGACGAAACAGACCAGGGAGTGGGCCACGGCGTCGACGTCGACGTCCGAGTGGATGTCGGACTCCTTGACCGCGCCGCCGAGGCGCCGGGAGATCAGGTCCAGCAACTCCACGAAGGGATGCGGCAGGGGCGGCCGGACGGCCACTCCCCCGGTGGCGAGCCGCAGGCCGGCCCGGGCGATCGGGCCCTCGACCGACAGCCGCGCCAGACCGAACGTCAGGCGGATCAGGGCTTCGAGGGACGCGCAGCCACGGTCGTCGATCTCGCCCGCCACCCGGCGGGCGGCCTGGGACTGCAACTCCATGATGGCGTGGGCCAGATCCTCCTTCGCCGCGAAGTGGAAATAGAGCGCGCCCTTGGTGACACGGGCGTGCGCGACGATGTCACTGAGGCTTGTCGACTCATAGCCGTGCCGATCGAACAAGTCGGCGGCGGCCGTGATGATCGTCGTACGGGTCTGTTCGGCGCGTAACTGCCTCGCCATCGACTGATACTCTCCCGGGCCGGTAAAGAACGGGTCATGCCGTTTTTTCTTACTCCCCGTACACAATAGCTCACCGTACGGCGGTATCGGCCAGGTACGTGAATACCGCCGAGCGCCGCCGACTCCCCCTGCACTCCCCCGACTTGCCCGTCGACGACGGGACCGTCGGGGCACAGCCTCCCACAGGACCGGGTACCCGGGCAGGGTCGCGGGGACGATCAAAAGAGACGGGGTGCGCGGTTTCTGAGGCTGTTTCCGAAGAGCGAGGCACTGGAAAGGTCGGGCTACACGTGTCACGGTGCGCCTCGGATCCCCTCGGCACACGAAGAACCGTCTGTTTCCGGTCCAGGTCGGAGCGCAAGGCGACCGGTTGGCTTTCCATGGAACCAGAAGACGGCCGTCCGGCGGCGCTCCCTCGGTCAACTCTCCCTTGTTTAAAGGAACTTGCTCAACGAAGGCAGACGTGAGGGCGGGCCGGTCGGTGTGAATGCACACCGACCGGCCCGCCCGTTCGTCGCACGCGGCGACCGAAAGAGTCCGCTCAGAAGGTCAACTTCCAGCTGTTGAGCCTGCCCGTGTCCTGCGCGACCGTGTCCTGGACCCGCAGCTTCCAGGTGCCGTTGGCCGTCTCGCTGGAGGCGTTCACCGAGTAGGTGGTGCTGACGTTGTCCGCGGAGTCCGAGGAGCTGGCCGCCTTCAGCCGGTAAGCGGTTCCATCGGGGGCGACGAGGTCGATCACCAGGTCACCGCGGTAGGTGTGGGTGATGTCGACGCCGACCTGAAGGGTGGACGGGGCGTTGCCCGTGCGGCCGCTGACGGCGATCGAGGACTCGATCGCGGAACCGTTGTCCGGGATCGAGACCGCGGTCGTGTTGGAGTAGGTGGCGCCCCCCGTGGAGCCGCCGGAGCCGCTCACCGCCTGCACCGTCTTGGCCGCGTCCGCCAGACCCGCGCCGCAGCCGCCGGAGCAGGCGCCGGGCAGGGCACGGGCGTTGTTCTTGATGGCCGTCTCGATCTGCGCCGGGGTCAGCGTGGAGTTCGCCGACTTCATCAGCGCGACCAGGCCCGCGATGTGCGGGGTGGCCATGCTGGTCCCCTGGTAGTAGGCGTACGACTCGCTCGACGCCGTCTTGGCTCCGGAGTTGAGCGTGGACAGGATGCCGTTCGCGGTACCGGTGCTGGTCTGGCCGCCGGGTGCCGAGATGTCCACGAGAGAGCCGTAGTTGGAGTAGGACGCCTTCGCGCCGGTGCGGTTGGTCGCCGCCACCGAGATGACGTTGTTGCAGTTGCCCGGCGAGTGGTTGGCGACGTTGTCGCTCTCGTTGCCGGCGGCCACGACGACGGTCGTACCGCGGTTCACGGCGGCGGTGATCGCGCTCTGGGTCGCCGAGGTGCACGCCCCGTCGCCGCCCAGGCTCATGTTGATGACCTTGGCGACGTTGGAGTTGGCGGGAACGCCGGAAACCGTGCCGCCGGACGCCCAGGTGATGGCGTCGATGATGTCGGAGTCGTAACCGCCGCACTTGCCGAGCACCCGGACCGGGGAGATCTTCGCGCCGTACGCGATGCCCGCGACGCCCTTGCCGTTGTTCGTGACCGCGGCGATGGTGCCGGCCACGTGGGTGCCGTGCCAGGAGGAGTTGCTGGCCGCAATGCCGGAGCCGCACTCGTTGGCGTTGTACCAGTCGCCCGGGTCGGCCGGGTTGCTGTCGCGGCCGTCGCCGTCGACGGAGACCGTGGTGTCGCCGATGAAGTCGTAACCGCCCACGATGTTCGCGGCGAGGTCGGTGTGCGCGACGTAACCGGTGTCGATGACGGCGACCGTGACGCCGGTGCCGGTCGAGGTGGTCCAGGCGCCCGGCACGTTCATGCCGGCAGTGGACTCGAAGAGGTCCCACTGCTTGGCGTACTCGGTGTCGTTGGGGTCGGCCTTCGGCTTGTTCAGCCGGTCCGGGACCACGTAGGCGACCTGCGGGTCGGCCTGGTACCGAGCGACGACGTCGGCGACGTCCGCCTTGGTGAGGTCGTCGCCCAGGTCGACCAGGGCGGCGCCGGTGCCGAGACGGCGCTGGAAGTCGACGTCCTCGCCGGTCTCCTTGCCCTTGGCGGCGGCGTCGGCCTCGGCGGCCGAGTTCGAGCCGGCCTCGGCGGTACCGGACTTGTAGCCGACGATGAGGCGCTCGGCAGGGGTGCCGGGCGCGGCCTCGGTCTGGGCGGCAGGGACGGCGGAACCCTGGGAAACGGTTTCCTGGGCGGCGGCGACGGAGGCGGTCGACGCGGCGGTGAGCAGGGCGGCGGAGACCGCGGCGGCGGATATCAGCTTCCGTCTCAAGGCGGGTGAGGTGCGCAAGGGCGTGCCTTTCGTGGCCGACTCCGGACAGTGCGGAGCAGCGGTCGATTCGCTTCGGCGTCGAAGCGGCGGGGGGTGAATCGAAGAGCAGCGCTGAAGGCCGGCCAGACGCGGGCGCCGACCCCGTCGGGGTTACCTGTGGGTCGGCTGTGCTGGAACGATAGGCAAAGGATCAGTCATACGGATACAGGGGAAACCCTCGATCCAGCCAAAAACCCACCCTTGGCGAGCGTGATCGGTCAGCGATCGCCCGTTTTGGACCGGTGGCGTGCGGCAGAGACGGCGAACCGGGGCGTGGTGAACGCGCCGGGCCGGGTTCCCGTACTGACAGCAGACCGTTCCCGCGCCGGCCGAGGAGACGTCCCCGATGCCCCGCACGACCGCACATCGCACCGCAGCCCTGGCGGCCGCCGCCGTGAGCCCGCTCCTGCTGGCCCTGTGGGCCGCCGCACCGGCCCAGGCGCACGGCGCCCCGACGGATCCGACCAGCCGCGTGTACGCCTGCTCCCCCGAGGGCGGCGCCGCCGCCGAGTCCGCCGCCTGCCGGGCGGCCGTCGACGCCAACGGCACGTCCTTCGCCGCCTGGGACAACCTGCGGGTCGCGAACGTGAACGGCCGCGACCGGCAGACCGTCCCCGACGGAGAGTTGTGCAGCGGCGGCCTGGCCGCCTACAAGGGACTCGACCTCGCCCGCGCCGACTGGCCGTCGACCCGGCTGACCCCGGGCGGGACCCTGAAGATGACGTACGCGTCGACGATCCCGCACACCGGCACGTTCAAGCTGTATCTGACGAAACCGGGATACGACCCGTCGGAACCGCTTACCTGGGCCGATCTGCCGGAACGTCCGTTCGCCCAGATCAAGGACCCGGCGCTGACCGACGGCGCCTACCACCTCACGGCGAAACTTCCGGCCGACCGGACGGGACGTCAGCTGCTGTACACGATCTGGCAGAACAGCAGCACGCCCGACACGTACTACTCGTGCTCGGACGTGGTGTTCCCGGAAGCGGTTTCGGAAAGCAAGCCGGAAGGCGGGGCGGAGAGCACGCCGACGACGAAGGCACCTGTTTCGGCCACGTCCAAGGCGTCCACGAGCCCGACGCCGACCTCGGCGTCCGGCAGCGCGTCGGCTTCGGCGGCCTCGGGCGACGCACCCGCGCAGGCTGCCGCGGCCACACCCGAGAGCACCCCGGTGGCGTCCGCCACCGGGGAAGGCTCGGGGCCGTCCGCGCCCATGCTGGCGGGCGGCGCCGCGGCGGTGTTGGTGCTCACCGGCGGCGCCGCCCTGGTCGTGCGCCTGCGTCGGCGCTGAGCTGTCGGCGTTGGACTCCGCTCCTGCGGAGCCCGGTTGCCCACAGGAAGGGGCGCCTCGGGATCCACAGGGCACTCAGCTGTCCGTACGGCTCAGCCGTCCGTACGCAGATCGGCCGTGCGGACGGTGATCAGTTGACCGTGACGGCCGCGCCGGCGTCGGTCACCGGGGCGTACTTCGCGGTGAAGTAGCCGGCCGCGGGGCAGAGGGTCGAACCGGACGACCTGGTGAACGCCTGATTGGCGAAGGCGATGCTGTTGTCGGTGTTGCTCGCCGTGCCGACCAGACCGCTGGGCGCCTGGTAGACGCAGGTGACGCTGCCCAGCAGGGTGCGCAGCACGACCGTGGTCTGGACGGCGGAACCACTCGGCGCGGTGACGGTGACCGTGCCGTCCGAGGCCACGGTGGTGGCCCACGGCAGGTTGTTGACGGTGATGCTGGTGACACCGGTGACGCCGAGGACGTTCGAGGTGCAGTTGCTGAAGGTCTGCGCGGTGAGCGACTCGGTGGCGGTGCCGGGCGCGGTGGGGTTGTCGGTGACCGTGGCGGTGAACCCGGACGTGGCGCAGGAGATGCCGCTGGTGCCGGTCGCGCTGTTGTACAGCGTTGCGGTGGTACCGCTGGCCAGGGAGGCGTTGAGGACGTCACCGACGGCGACGTCGCCGTTGGCGGTCGTCAGTACCGCGCCGGCCGCGGAGGCCGGGCTGACGGCCGTGAGGGAGAGGGCGGCGACGGTGCCGGCGAGGGCGAGGAGGGTGCGGGGGCGGGTGCGCATGTGGTGCCTCTTTCTCAAGTGGGTCTTGCTCAGGGGGAGTTGAGATCTCAGGGGCTCTCGAGAGGTCTCGAGAGGCTCGGGGGATGTCTCCGGGGTGGCGCCTCGGCGGTTGCTCGGTACGAGATGAACCAGCGTGTCGCTTGTCGCGACAGGGGGACGCGGGTCGGCGTCCGCCGCTGCCGGCCCGTGACGCCTTCTCCGTACGTGACGGACCGACAACGGCAGCCGGCCGGTGACCGGCCGGAGGCACTGGTGAGTGACTCCGGCCGGGCCGGGCGGAAGGGGCGACCGGCCATGGCCCGCCGGGGGGAAGCGGCCGTGCCGGTGCCATGGAGAGGTCGAACTCGGGACCGAGGGGCCCGTACTGGCTGAAAAGGGTCCGGGAGCGCGGACAGTGCCGCCGCGCTGCGGATCCGACGCCACGGATCCGGGCTGAGCCAGGAGAGTTGTAGACCTGCGGGACACTCAACGTCAAGGCCTGGAAAGGAAGTTGATGATCCGACAGATATATGCGAGAGCCGGGACGGGGCCGCGGGCGAGGCCGGACGGAACATGTAGCCCACAGGTGGCACATAATGAGCACTCTTTTTCCACATCTCCCTTGACCCGCCGATGTAACCATCGGTAACTTCCTCGGCGGCTACTGCTGCGTAACCAGAAAGCCCTTACGGCCGCCGGGAGTTGTGAGGAGGCTTGCGCAGCAGCCGCTGTCCGCGCCAGGACAACGTGCCGCTGAAGCCCAACCCGCATCACTTAGCGCATGGGAGCAGACATGGCCTCGTCCTCGGACGTCACGTCGTCCGCCGACAACACCCCCGAGAACCCCGAAACCGGTTCCGCAGAGAGACGCGGCCGGGTCCGGCTGCGCCGGGCCGCCGTCATGGCGGTGCCCGCCACCTTCGTCGCCGCGACGCTCGCGGTCCTCACCGCACAGGGTGCCCTGGGGGTGCAGTTCGCGATCTCCGGGATGCCGTTCGTGGTCACCGCCGACCGGCTCGACGGAGAGGGTTTCGCGCAGTTCGGCACGCTGGACCACATGATCGAGAACAGCCCCAACGAGGGTGACACCGGCGGCCAGGTCCTGGTCGTCACCTCGGTCGTGAAGAACGGCAAGATCACCAACATGTGCCAGAGCGTCGACCTCGGCGGCATCCAGCTCGTGCTCACCGCCGGCGGCGGGTCCACCCCGGTGAGCGTGAAGAACCTGGCCATCGACTCCGACGAGATCTCGGGCGACGCCGAGTTCAACAACATCGAGATCGGCCGGGACGCCAGCACCTTCGACAAGGTCCCGATCCAGGGCTCGCCCGGTGTCTACGGACAGCAGGCCGACACGGTCGTCATCAAGAACCTGTACCAGCACAACTACGCTGCCACCGCCGCCGTCTTCAAGCTTCCCGGTCTGCACATGAGCTTCAAGAGCGGGGGCTGTCCGCAGTGACCTTCACCCAGTGGCGGGACGGCTTCCGGAAGTGGAGGGGCCGCCGGCCCTTCGCGGGCGGCCTGCTGCTCGTCCTGGGCGGCGGCGAGATCCTGGTGACCATGAAGGCACCGCTTCCGGTCATCCTGCACGTCGGCATGCAGGGCCTGGCGGGCTACCTCCTGCCCACCCTGATGATGCTCTGCGGTCTGCTGATCATCTTCAACCCGGCCCAACGGCTGTTCTACTCGATCATCGCCATCCTGCTCTCCCTGGGCACCTGGCTCACCTCGAACATCGGCGGCTTCGTCATCGGCCTCACGCTGGGCGTCGTGGGCAGTTCCCTCGCCTTCGGGTGGGTGCCCGACCAGGAGCCGCGCAAGAGCCGCCGCAAGCGGCGCAAGGAAGCGCGGGCGACGGAGCTGAAGGCGAACGCGGTTCTACAGGGCGGCTCCTTGCCCGAGGCGGGGGAACCCGCCTGACACGGGCTCCGCACAGTACGGACGTACGCCATCTCACCGGCGGGGCCGGGACGACCTGCGCACAGCGGGCCGCTCCCGACCCCGCCGGTTCGCGGTCTTACAGCTTCCCCTTCCCCTCCCCCTGCGCCCTTCCCCTCTCTGCGCCCTCCCCTTCCCCTCTCTGCGCCCTCCCCTTCCTCTTCTCCCTCCCCTCACCTTTGGTCACTCTTCTTCACCCTTGTTGTTCCGCCCCCGGCGCTTGCCGCTCCTCGGCCGTCGCACCTCACTCGAACAGGTGACTTGGGAACTTCTTTGCCGCCGCGAGGAGTTCAGCGAAAGATCACTGCAATGGGTTCGACGTGAAGGAGCGACACCGGCATGGTGTTCAAACGGCTGCTCGGGGCTATCGGCGTAGGCGGCCCCTCGGTGGACACGGTGCTCGACGGCGGGGCGGTGCTGCCCGGCGGAGCGCTGTCGGGGCAGGTCCGCCTCCGGGGCGGCGGTGCGGCCGTGGAGGTCGAGGAGATCGGCCTGGAGCTGGTCGCGCGCGTCGAGGCGGAGCACGGGGACGGCGAGAGCGAAGGCACCGTCGCCTTCGAGCGGTACGTCGTGGGCGGCGGCTTCCGGCTGGGTGAGGGCGAAGAGCGCAGCGTGCCGTTCACGGTCGCGGTGCCGTGGGAGACGCCGGTCACCGAGCTGTACGGCCAGCCGCTGGGCGTCGTCCTGGGCGTGCGCACCGAGCTGGTGGTGGCCGACGGCCGCGACCGGGGCGACCTCGACCCGCTCACGGTCCGTCCGCTGCCCGTGCAGGAGGCGGTCCTCGAAGCACTCGGGCAACTGGAGTTCGGCTTCCGCTCCGCCGACCTGGAGCACGGTCGCATCGGCGGCACCGGGCAACGGCTCCCCTTCTACCAGGAGATCGAGCTCACGCCTCCCTCGCGGTACGCGCACGCGGTGACCGAGATCGAGCTGACCTTCCTGGCCACACCGGCCGGCCTGGAGGTCGTGCTGGAGGCCGACAAGCGCGGCGGCATGCTCACCCCCGGACACGACGCGCTGTCCCGTTTCACGGTGCGCCACGAGGACGTCTCCGTCCTCGACTGGAACAGCGAGGTCGACGGCTGGATACGCCGGCTGACCGAGCATCGCGAGGCCTACGGCGCGCAGGCGTACGTCCACTCCGCGCCCCACGGCGACGACGGTTCGGAGTACAGGTCGCACGACGGGCCCGGCCTGGGCACGGCCGTCGCCGCGGGCGCGGCAGGGCTGGCCGTGGGGGCCGTCGGCGGCATGGTGGCGGCCGAAGTGGTCGACGAGATCGGTGACTTCTTCGAAGGAGAGGAAGAAGAGGAGGAGGCGGAAGAAGAGGAAGAGGGGTGAGGACCGGGGGCGAGGCCTGAGACCGACGCGAGCCGGCGGCGCGGCGTCGACGGCATCGACGTCATCGACGTCGAGAAGCATTCCTGCGGTGGGCTGTTCTTCGACACGGAGGGCCGCGGCGGGCAGGGCCGGCCACACGAACCGGCCGTCGCGGCCGCCGCCAGCCCCACGACCGCGCTCGGCTCACCGGAGACCAGCCCGGTCCCGCTCACCCCTCGAAGCTGCGAGCGGTTCCCCGACGAACCCTGCGCGCCTACACCCGCTCCCCCCTCACCGTCATCCCCCGGGCCGCCAGGGCGGCCACCCCCACCATCACGCCCGCGGTCCAGAACGCGGCCTCGGCCGCGTCCGCCGTCCCGCCGCCGGTCGAACCGTGCAGGTAGACGCTGCCGAGGACGGCGACCCCGAGGGTCGCGCCGAGCTGCTGGACGGCGTTGAGGAGTCCGGCGGCCGACCCCGTCTCCTGCGGACGCAGGGGCGCGAGGGCGAGGGTGAAGAAGGCGGGGGCGAACAGGCCGGCGCCGACGCCGATCACGGCGAGCGCGAGCAGCAGGAGGCGCGGATAGGCTCCGGGGTCGGCGCGGTCGTAGACGGCGACGGCGGCCAGGATTCCGGTGAGCAGCACCCCGAGCCCGACGAACATCACCCGGTGACCGTGCCGCCGGACGAGGTGCGCGCCCGCCGCCCAGGACGCCACGGCCAGCCCCGCCGACCACGGCGCCAGCGACAGCCCTGCTGTCAACGTTGCGACATGTAGGCCGAGTTGCAGCTGCAGGACGACGACCGTCGTGAGGCCTGTGGTCACGGCGAAGAAGGCCGTGGAGGTGGCCAGGGCGGCCGGGAAACCACGGTGGCTGAACAGTCCGGGTTCCACCAGCGGGCTTCGCCCCGCGGCGGCGACCCGCCGCTGGTGCACGGCGAAGCAGGCGAGTACGGCGAGCCCGGCCCCGACACAGCCCCAACCTCTGGCACCCATCGCCGAGATGTCCGCGCCGATGAGCGGGAACACGGCGAGCCCGGTGCCGACGGCCGCGAGGGCGGTGCCGGTGAGGTCGAGGGTCGGGCGGCGCGGGGCGCGGTTCTCCGGCAGCGCGGCGGCGAGGACCAGGACGAGCACGGCGATCGGCACGTTGAGCAGGAACGCTGCACGCCACGACGAGCCGAGCAGATCGGCGTGGGTCAACACCCCGCCGAGCACCGGTCCGCACACGCCCGCGAGCCCCATCACCGGCCCGATGCTGCCGAATGCGCGCGACAGTTCCGCACCAAAGAACATCGCCTTGATGAGCCCGACCGTCTGGGGCACCACCAAGGCGGCCGCCGCGCCCTGGACGGCACGGAAGCCGATCAGGAGTCCCGTGCCGGGAGCCAGGGCGCAGGCGACGGACGCGGCCGTGAAGACGACGATTCCGCTCACGAAGACCCGGCGACGGCCGGCGATGTCGCCCAGTCTGCCGCCGAGGACGAGCAGCACGGCGAACGGCAGGGTGTACGCCGTCGTGAACCACTGCACGTCCGACACGGCCCCGCCCAGGTCGGCGTGGATCGCCGGTGCGGCCACCTGCACGACGGTCGCGTCCAGCAGGTTCATGGCCTCGCCCAGCAACAGGGCGACGAGCGCGGCACGCCGCCGTGAACGGTGCGGTGGCGAGTAGACGGTTTCAGATGTCTCTGACGTCTTGGATGTATCAGACATCTCAAATGTCTCCGACATCTCTGATGTTTCCTGCGTTTCAGGCGATACGGCGTGTTCGGAAGTCATGGAGGTCAGCGTGCGAGCAGATGCGAACACGGTTCCACCAACGACTCCAGGAACGACGTTTTCCTCCATCGGAAGCCCGTGCGGCGAAGAAATCCCACTTCCCGGTTCAACCCTCGGTCGACGGTGGGAGGTTGAGACACATGACCAGCGATGAAGCGGAAAGCGACGGCAACAACGCCATCGACACCGGGACGGCGCACTCCGCGCGGATCTACGACTACATCATCGGCGGCAAGGACCACTTCCCGGCGGACCGCGAGGCGGGGGACGCGATGGTGCAGGAGTGGCCGGCGCTGCCCGTCCACATGCGCGCCAACCGCGACTTCATGAACCGCGCGGTGCGCCACCTCGCGCGGGAGGCGGGGATACGTCAGTTCCTGGACATCGGCAGCGGCATTCCCACCTCCCCCAACATCCACGAGATCGTCCAGGCGGCGGCCCCCGACTCCAGGGTGGTGTACGTCGACAACGACCCGCTCGTGCTCGCCCTGTCCCGGGACCTGGTGCGCAGCACGCCAGAGGGGCGCACGGCGTACCTGGAGGCCGACATGCGCGATCCGGCGGGCATCCTGGCCGCGCCCGAGTTCCGCGACACCCTGGATCTGGACCGGCCCGTAGCCCTCACCGTCATCGCGATCGTCCACTTCCTGCTCGACGAGCACGACGCCGTCGGTATCGTCCGCCGCCTTCTCGATCCGCTGCCGTCGGGCAGCCATCTGGCGATGTCCATCGGCACCGCGGACTTCGCACCCGAGGAAGTCGGTCGGGTCGCCCGTGAGTACGCTGCCCGCGGTATGCCGATGCGGCTGCGCACGCACGCGCAGGCGGCGGAGTTCTTCACGGGCCTCGACCTCGTCGACCCCGGCATCGTCCAGGTCCACCACTGGCGCCCGGACGACACCGGAACAGACACAGACACACGCACAGGCACAGGCACCGACACCGGGACGAGCACCGGCACCGAGGTGCTCCGCGACGAGGACATCGCCATGTACGGGGCGGTGGCCCGCAAGCCCTGACCGTGGCCCCGCCACGTCGGACACACTCGGCAGGAAGATCAAGAAGAGTCCACAGAGATTGACGATCAGTCAACTCACCTGCGGACATATTCTGCTCCGTCCCCGATGCCCGCTTCGCATCACAATGCGGGAGCAGCGCCTCACACCAGGTGGTTGCTCACTTGACTACCAGCGGTCACACAGGGTTGGCTCCGAGCCAACGAATGTCTCCCGCCGGTGCGCACCCCTCGCTCCGGCGGTGCTCGCCCCGTCCTCCTGCTCTGCCGCACAGCGAGGTGCAGCCCCCCATGAACAATCCCCTCCCCGCTCCTGCCTCTTCCGGTTCCCTCGGAACTCTCGAATCCTTCGGAACTCTCGAATCCCTCAAAGCTGTCGGCTCTGTCAACTCTGTCGGGGCTGTCGGCTCTCTCGGATTCCTCGGGTCCATGCGCCTCGCGGCCCTGGCCGCGGCCTGCTGCCTCCTTCTCGCCGGCTGCTCCGGCACCACGTCGTCCGGCTCGAACGCGGACGGGGCCGGCGGCTCGGGCCACGGGATCAAGATCGCCCTGGTCACCCACGGCGCCGAGGGCGACGCCTTCTGGGAACTGGTGCGCAAGGGCGCCGAGGCGGCGGCCGCCAAGGACGGCGTCGTTCTGACGTATGCCAGCGACTCCGACGGCGCCGGGCAGGCCGAGCTGGTGCGGGACGCGATTCGTGACCGGGTCGACGGCATCGCGGTGACGCTGGCCAAGCCGCAGGTCATGAAGGCTCCCGTGAGCCAGGCCGAGACGGCCGGCATACCCGTGGTCGGCCTCAACTCCGGTATCGACGCCTGGCGTGCCGCGGGGCTCCTGGAGTTCTTCGGTCAGGACGAGAGCGTCGCGGGCCGTGCCGTCGGCGCCAAACTCGACGACCTCGGCGCGAAGCACGCCCTGTGCGTCATCCACGAGCAGGGCAACGTCGCTCTGGAAGCGCGCTGTGCGGGCGTGAAGAAGACGTTCACCGGCGAGACCCAGATGCTCTACGTCGACGGAACGGACATGGACGCGATGACCACTGCCGTGCGCGCACGTCTCCAGCAGGACCCCGACATCGACGAAGTCATCACGAACGGGGCACAGTTCGCGCTCTCGGCGGTGAAGGCGGCGGGGCAGGCGAGCAGCAGGGCCAAGGTCGCCACCTTCGACCTCAACGAGGACCTGGTCGCGGCCGTCCGTGACGGCAGCGTGCAGTTCGCCGTGGACCAACAGCCGTATCTCCAGGGCTACCTGGCCGTGAACGCGCTCTGGCTCTACGAGACCAACGGCAACCTCAGCGGCGGCGGGGTGGCCCCCGTGCTGACCGGCCCGGCCTTCGTCACGAAGGCCAACGTCGCCGAAGTCGCTCGCTTCGCCGCCGCCGGAACCCGTTGACCAGGCTGTTCCTCCGCTCCCCCTCCCCCGCAGATCGCCCTAGGACGACTATGTCTCCACGGACAGGTGCCCGGCGCCGCCGTCTCGGCTCCATACGTCTCTCCCTGATCCTCCTTGCGCTGGTGCCCAGCGTCACGCTCACCGCCATGTGGGGTGTGACGACGACCCAGATGTTCACGGAGGGGCTACAGCTGCGTGACCAGACCGAACTGAGCAGGTCGACCGGCGCGATGGGCACCGAGGCGACGCTCGCGCTCCAGCAGGAACGCAGCCTGTCGGCCGTATGGCTGACCTCGCCCGACAGCTCCCGGGCCGCGCTGGAAACGCAACGCAGGAAGACGGACGCGGCGGTCGACAAGCTGGTCAGCCGGGCGGACGACATCCAGCGGGCGCCCGCCCGCGTCAGGGACCGGCTGTACTCGGTCGTCGCCTCCGCGGGCAGCCTGGAGTACTACCGGGGTCAGGTGGACGACCCCACCGACATCACCGCCGCCCAGGCGCTGGACCAGTACACCTCGATCATCGACGACCAGATCCACGCCTTCCAGGAGCTGTCCCAGGTCGACGACGGCGACCTGACCTCGCAGGCCGGCCCGCTCATCGCCCTGGAGCACGCGGCCGAACTGGTCTCCGAGGAGGACCTCACCCTCACCCTGGCCGGGCCCGAGCGGCGGATGGACGAAAAGGCGTGGTCGGAGTTCGCCCAGCTGGTCCACTCACGCCGCTGGCTCGTGCAGGACCAGATCGTCCCCTCGCTCACCGGCGCCGCCAAGACGCAGACCGAGAAGATCCTGACGAGCTACCAGTGGCAGATCCTGGAGTCCATCGAGGACAAGGTGCTCGCGGCCCGGGCGAAACCGAGCGAAAACGGCGACATCGTGTTGCCGGACGTGCAGAAGCAGTGGCGCGCCGCGCTCATCGACGTCTCCGACCAGTACTCGGCACTGATCCGGCAGCAGACGACCGCGCTGTTGCAGCACAGCGCGGACGACGCGCGCAACCTGCTGGTCACGGCCGCCTCGCTCAGCGCCGGCGGTCTCGTCGCCGTGCTGGTGTGCGTCGGCATGTCCTGGCGGATCACCCGCTCGCTGTCGCGGCGGCTGCGCGGGCTGCGGATGGCGACGCTGAGTCTGGCGCACGAACGGCTCCCGGACGTGGTGGCCCGGCTGGACCGGGGCGAGACCGTCGATGTGGACGCGGAGACCCCGCCGCTGGACTACGGCGGCGACGAACTCGGGCAGGTCGCCAAGGCGTTCAACACCGCCCAGCGCACCGCCGTGCTCACCGCGGTCGAGCTCGCCGACACCCGGCGCGGTTTCCAGAAGGTCATCCTGGGCATCGCCCTGCAGAGCCAGAACCTGGTCAACCTCCAGCTCAGCAAGCTCGACGCGCTGGAGCGCCGGCACCAGGACCCGGACA
Organism: Streptomyces sp. NPDC050263; assembly: GCF_040655955.1. Classification (NCBI taxonomy): domain Bacteria; kingdom Bacillati; phylum Actinomycetota; class Actinomycetes; order Kitasatosporales; family Streptomycetaceae; genus Streptomyces; species Streptomyces sp. NPDC050263. The sequence continues at coordinate 71,645 of NZ_JBFAKW010000035.1, forward strand.
TCCTGGGCGGTCTGTACGAACTGGACTCCACGGCGAGCCAGTTGCGCCGTTACGAGGAGAACCTCGTCATCATCAGCGGCGGCCGGCCTGGCCGCAGCTGGGCCGAGCCGGTGGCGCTGATCGACATCCTGCGCAGCGCCGTCGGGGAGGTCGCCGAGTACCGGCGGGTGGAGGTGCGCACCGAGGAGGAGGTGTACATCGCGCCGCCCGCGGTGGCGGACGTCATCCATCTGCTCGCCGAGCTGATCGACAACGCGACCTCCTACTCGCCGGCGCCCGGCCCGGTCGGGGTACGGGCCGTGCTGGTGGCGAAGGGCCTGGCGATCGAGGTCGAGGACCGCGGTCTCGGGATGTCCGAGGAGGACTACGCCTCGTTCAACGCGCAGCTGGCGGTCCCGCCGCAGTTCGACGTGGTCGCGCTCGCCGACGACCTGCGGCTGGGCATGTTCGTGATCGCCCGGCTCGCGACCCGGCACGGCATCGCCGTGACCCTGCGCTCCTCCCCGTACGGCGGGACCACGGCGATCGTGCTGGTCCCGGAGGACATCGTGGTCCGCGAGGCGCCCACCTCCGAGACCCCCGCGGTCGAGCTCTCCCGCGAACCGAGAACCGCCGGCCCTCGCGCACCGGAGAGAGACCTCCGGTCGCCCGGACAGGAGGCATCGCTCCCGGTGCGGGAGGTCTCGGCCTCCGGCGAGGCGGAGGACCTGCCCGGTTCGGAGCGGGAGCACGACAGCTCCGGCCCGGAGCAGGAGCCGTCTTCCTCCCCGGCAAAGGATGCCGCCTCTGCACCGGACCTCGACTCGCCGACCCCGACTGGTGACACAGGACTCCGGGCACTCGACTCGTCCTCCTCATGGAGTCGTTCCACCGACCGGCCGCATCACTCGCCCTCCAACGGTGAGCGGGCGTCCGACGCCACACCCGCCACACCCGCTTCATCGACGTCCTCGGCGTCATCGGCCTCATCGGCCGCCGCGGCGCGCGGGACGGTGACGGCCCCTGCCACCCAAGCGGCGGCCGCCCGCCCCGGCGGCCTCGTCCCGCTCCCTCGCAGGATCCCGCAGACCAGCCTCGCCACCGAGCTGCGTGAGGACGCCACGTCCGCAGCCCGCGGCGAAGAAGACGGTTACCCGGACGATTTCACGGCGGAGCGCGCCGCCTCTTCCCTCGCCGGTTTCCAGCGCGGCACGCTGCGAGCACACGCCGACGCCGACGAGCCGGTGCCCGGCCCACAGGACACGGCCGCCGAGGACGACGACCTCGGCCCGCCGGTCGCTGCCGCACGCATCCCCCAGACCCCGACACTGCCCGCCGACCGCTCATGAAGGACACCGCGATGACACACTCCATCCCTGGCACGAACACCCAGCTCGACCAGTTGCTCACAGGTCTCGTGGACCGGGTCGCCGACGTGAACCAGGCCGTCGTGCTGTCCGAGGACGGGTTGGTGGTCAGCAAGTCCACCGGTTTCCTGCGTGAGGACGCCGAGCGGCTGGCGGCGACCGCGTCCGGCCTGATGAGTCTCAGCAAGGGCGTCAGCATGGATTTCCGCGGCGGCCCGGTGCGCCAGGCGCTCATCGAGATGGCCAACAGTTACCTGATCCTCACGTCGGCCGGCCCGGGGGCCCACCTCGTCGTGCTGGCCGGGAAGAACGCGGACGTCGGCGTGGTGGCGTACCAGATGAACATGCTGGTGAAGAAGATCGGCGAGCACCTCAGCGCGGCGCCGCGGGCCCATGTCGGTCCCGCCGCCCGCACCAACGGCGGGTGAGGTGAGCGGAGGCGACGAAGCGGGCCGGCTCGTCCGACCGTTCACCCTCACCGGTGGGCGGACCCGGCCCAGCCGCGCCGACTTCACGCTCATCACGACGGTCACCGCGGTGGACCCGCCGCCCGAGCGGGCCGCCCGGCCGCAGCCGGAGCATGCCCGGATCCTGCGGCTGTGCGCCCGGCCGGTCGCGGTGGCGGAGCTCGCGGCCCATGTCGACCTGCCGGTCAGCGTGGTCGTCATCATGCTCTGCGATCTGCTGGAGGCGGGCCTGATCACGGCCCGGCCGCCGCGTCCCGTCACCGGCACCCTGGACCTGGACCTGCTCCAGAAAGTGAGGGACGGCCTTGGCCGGATCTGATCCCGCCGCTTCCGCCGCCGACTCGGCAGCGGCGCCCGACACGGTGAAGATCCTCATCGCCGGCGGTTTCGGCGTCGGCAAGACCACCATGGTCGGCGCTGTCAGCGAGATCGCGCCGTTGCGCACGGAGGAGCCGCTGACCGTCGCCGGGCTGGACGTCGACGACCTGAAGGGCATCGAGGAGAAGCGGTCGACCACCGTGGCCCTCGACTTCGGGCGGATCACCATCGGCGCCGACCTGGTGCTGTATCTCTTCGGCACGCCCGGCCAGCAGCGGTTCTGGTTCATGTGGAACGACCTGGCGATCGGCGCGCTGGGGGCAGTGGTCCTCATCGATGTGCGCAGGCCGGAGTCCAGTTTCGCGGCCATCGACTTCTTCGAACGCCGGGGCATCCCCTTCGTCGTGGCCGTAAACGGTTTCTACGGACTGCATCCCTATCCAACGGAGGACATCAGGGAGTCGCTTGCGCTGCCGGAGCACGTTCCGGTGCTGCTGTGCGACGCGCGGGAGCGGGAGTCGTGCCGGGACGTACTGATCGCCCTGATCGACCGATTGATCGACGACGTCACACCTCGACCGAACCCTACGCACTGATTCCGGACCGCGCGACGGCCTGACAACCCGACCACCCAGCCCCCAGCCCCCAGCCCCGCCCGAACCGAGCCCCAGCCCCAGCCGAACCGAGCCCCAGCCCGGAACCCGTCAGCCAGGAACTCGTCAGCGGGCCCCCGCGGCACGTAGTACGGAAACCGTCTCCGGGTGGGGTCCCGCGGTCGCCCATTCGAGGGGCGTCAGCCCGGTGCCGTGGTCCTCGCGGAGGTTGGGGTCGGCACCGTGGGCCAGGAGCGTGCGGACCGTCTCGATGTGGCCCCAACAGGCCGCCGCGCACAGAGGAGTTCCCTCGGAGCCCAGGCCGGCGCTCTCGGCGTCGGGCGGCGCACCGGCCTCGAGCAGCACCCGCGCCGTATCCGCGTCGCCCTGAACACAGGCCGCGTACAGGGGAGTTTCGCCGTCGACGTCGGCTGCCGCCGGGTCGGCGCCGGCCCTGAGCAACAGTGCGACCTGTTGCCCCTCTTCACACATCGCCGCAGCCACCAGGCGCTTCGTCAGTTTCTTCTGCCGTCTTCTGTTCACGGACGCCGAGGCTAGGCCCTGTTCAGCGACGAGTCGTCGGATTTTTCAACGGCTACGCACAGACACAAGGCGGAAAACCGCCAAGCGTGTCCCAGTGATTGACCTGTTTCTCTCCCGCCCCTACCTTCTGACCGACTCGCCGAACTTAGTTCGATATTTCGAACTATCTGAACTATTGATCGGCGTCAACGGGCCCCCGCACCCCCTCCCCCTGGAGCGCACATGAGTCCCCACCCGTCCCGCCGTCTCTTTCTCGGAGCGGCCGCGTCCGTCCCCATGGCTCTCACCCTCGGCGTCCCGGCCGCCCACGCGGCCGACTCGGCGTACGTGATGGGCTACTTCACCGAGTCGACCAGCCTCGGCGTCGGCACCGACTACGGCCTCCACCTCGCCGTCAGCACGGACGGGCTGCGCTGGATGCCGCTGAACCAGAACAACCCGGTGGTCACGCCGACCGAGGGCGCGCTGGGGCTGCGCGACCCGTTCATCCTGCGCAAGCAGGACGGCACCTTCGTGGTGCTCGCCACCGACCTCAAGGGCACCGACTGGAGTTACGTCAGTCAGTACGTCCACGTGTGGAATTCGACCGACCTGCGCACCTTCACCGGCTACCACCGGCTGAAGCTGCACGACATGAACACCCACAGCTGGGCGCCGGAGGCGTTCTGGGACGCGGGACGCGGGCAGTACGCGCTCATCTACTCCGCCGTCAACTCCAGCGGCCACAACGTCATCATGGTCAACTACACGACCGACTTCGTGACGGCCTCGGCGCCCCAGGTCTTCTTCGACCCCGGCTACGACGTGATCGACGGCGACATGGCCGTGGGCGTGAACGGCGTGAACTACCTCTACTTCAAGAAGGACCAGACGCTGGTGGGCGCGCGGTCCACGTCCCTCGACCCGGGCAGCTTCACGGTCTTCAACGCGGGTGTCGCGCACGGGGGCACCGAGGCCCCGACCCTGGTCAAGTCCCTCACGTCCAGCACCTGGTGGCTGTGGGGAGACACGTACACCCCGAACGGCGTCTTCTACGCCTGGCAGTCCACGGACCTGTCGGCGGGCACCTGGACCGCGCTCGACCAGAAGACCTACACCCAGCCGGTCAACTCCAAGCACTGCGGGATCACGACGATCACCAGCACCCAGTACAGCAATCTCGTCGCGCACTGGGGCGCTCCGGCCTGGAACCGGCTCAAGTCCTACAACTACCCGGACCGCTACGTCCGCCACTCCAACTACGTCGGCCGCATCGACACGTACCCCTTCGACCTGTACACGGACTCGGAGTGGAAGCTCGTGCCCGGCCTGGCCGACAGCTCCGGGGTCTCCTTCCAGTCGGTGAACTACCCGACCCGCTACCTGCGGCACTACAACTACCAGCTCCAACTCGACGTCAACGACGGCACGTCGGCGTTCGCCGGCGACGCGACCTTCTACCGCACGGCGGGCCTGGCGGACGCGGGCTGGTCGTCGTTCCGCTCGTACAACAACCCGACCCGTTACATCCGGCACTCGAACTACGTGCTGCGCATCGACCCGATCTCGACGGCCACGGAACAGCAGGACGCGACGTTCTACGTGGGCTACTGAGTTCTACGTGGGCTACTGATCGGGAACCGTTCGCGGATGCGTCCGGTACCGGACGCA
>NZ_JBFAKW010000036.1:0-75240 GCF_040655955.1 Streptomyces sp. NPDC050263
CCCCGTACGACAACGCCACTTCACCCGCGACCACCGCCACCGCATCAGGCAACTCCCGCACCCGCGCCTCGAACAGCCCCACCACACTGCCCTCCGCCATCGGCACATCGACCGTGGCAGCAGGCAGGAGCAGCTCTCGCTCGGCGTCGGTCAGGACGTCGAACCGGCTGAGCCGCAGCGCCGGTTCGGCGACCGCCGCGCCCAGCAGACGCGTCCATCGCGCCACGATCGTCTCGACCGTCTCCGGGTCGAACAGGTCGGTGCTGTACTCCACGACTCCGACGAGGCCGGCCGGAGTGCCGTCGGGGCGGGTGCGTTCGGCCAGGTTGAAGGTGAGGTCGCACTTCGCGGTGCGGGTGGAGACCAGGCTCGTCGTGACGTGCAGGCCAGGCAGGTCGAACTCGCCCAGGGGAGCGTTCTGGAGGGCGAGCATCGTCTGGAAGAGCGGGTGGTGGGCGAGGGAACGCGTCGGGTTGAGCTCCTCCACCAGGTGCTCGAAGGGCAGGTCCTGATGGGCGTAGGCGGCCAGAGCACCCCGACGGACACGGTCGAGGAGTTCGGTGAAGGTCGGGTCGCCGGACAGGTCGGTGCGCAGGACCAGCGTGTTGACGAAGAATCCCACCAGGTCGTCGGCGGCCTCGTCGGTGCGGCCGGCAACGGGCGCGCCGAGGGGGATGTCGCTACCGGCGCCGAGTTTGCCGAGCAGAGCGGCCAGGCCGGCCTGGAGGACCATGAACAGGGTCGCCCCGCGAGCGCCGGCGAGCCGACGGAGACGGCGGTGGAGCTCGGCGTCCAGGCTCAGTTCCAGCTGCTCGCCGCGGTAGGTCGTCGCGGCGGGGCGCGGCCGGTCGAAGGGGAGGTCGAGCCGCTCGGGCAGACCGACCAACTTATGGGACCAGAAGGACAGTTGGCGTGCAGACAGGCTCTCGGGGTCGGTGGCGTCGCCAAGGAGGTCACGCTGCCAGAGGGTGTAGTCGGCGTACTGCACCGGCAGCGGCGCCCGGTCCGGCTCCGCACCCCGGCAGCGCGCCGCGTAGGCGCGGGTGACGTCGTCGGCGAGAGCGCCCAGCGACCAGCCGTCGCCCACGATGTGGTGGACGACGAGAAGCAGCACATGCTCGTCGGGGGCGATCGTGAACAGCTCGGTGTGGACGGGCGGTTCGGTGGCCAGGTCGAAGGGGCGGCGCGCGGCGGCGGCGAGCAGGTCGGGGAGTTCGGCCTCGGTGCTGACGGTGACGGTCGGGCGGGGCTCGGCCCGGTCGACGTCCAGGATGCGCTGGAAGGGCACCCCGCGCTCGTCCGGGAAGACCGTGCGCAGGCTCTCGTGCCGGGCTACGACGTCCCGCAGGGCCGCTCGCAGAGCGTTCTGGTCGAGGGTGCCGGACAGTCGCAGGGCGAGGGGAATGTGGTAGGTGGCGCCGGTGCCCTCGATGCGCTGAAGGAACCACAGGCGGCGCTGCGCGGACGACAGCGGCACGGCCTCGGGCCGCTCGTACGGGCGCAGTACGGGACGAACGGGACGGGCTGGACGGGCGGGAGGGCTTGGCCGGACGGGACCGGTGGTGCCCGTTGCGTCCAGGTCCGTACCGAAGGCCGTATCGGAGGCCGTATCGGAGTCTGTATCGGAGGCCGTATCGGAGTCTGTATCGAGGGCCGCATCGGAGGATGTGGCCAACGTCGCGCCCAAGGTCCTGTCGACGCCCGCAGGGGTTGGCGCGTCGAAGAAGTCGCCGAGCCCCAGGTCGGTGTCGAGGGCCGCGCGAACACGGGACAGGAGGCGCATGGCCGACAGCGAGTGACCGCCGAGGGCGAAGAAGTCTTCGTCGACGCCGACCTGCGGTACGCCGAGGACGTCGGCGAACAGTCCGCACAGCACCTCCTCGCGGGCCGTGCGCGGTGCGCGGCCCTCCCGGATGCCCGGGGCGGAGGCAGGGGCGGGCAGTGCCTGCCGGTCGAGTTTTCCGGTGGAGGTCAGCGGCAGCGCGTCCAGCGCGACGAAGGCGGCCGGGACCATGTGGTCGGGCAGGCGTTCGCGCAGGTGGGCCCGGAGTTCGTCGGGTCGCGGCGGAACACTGCCGGGCTCGGCGACGACGTAGGCGACGAGACGGAGGGCACCGCCGTCGCCGTCCGCGTCGCTGCCGTCCCGGCGGGCGACGACCGATACGCGGGCCACGGCCGGGTGGGCGCTCAAGTGCGCCTCGATCTCCGCGGGTTCGACGCGAAAGCCTCGGATCTTGACCTGATCGTCGGCGCGGCCGAGGTATTCGAGAACGCCCTGCGAGGTACGCCGGACCAGGTCGCCGGTGCGGTACATGCGAGTGCCGCGCGGGCCGTAGGGGTCGGCGACGAAGCGTTCGGCGGTGAGTGCCGGCCTGTTCAGATAGCCGCGGGCCAGGCCGGCGCCGGCGATGTACAGCTCACCGGGCGCTCCGTCGGGAACCGGTTGCAGGGCACTGTCCAGGATGTGAGCGCGGGAACCGGTTACCGGGTTTCCGATCGCGGGCCTGGAGGTTGTGTCGAGGGAAGCGGTCACGGCGTCCACGGTGCACTCGGTGGGGCCGTAGAAGTTGTGAACGCTTACGCCGTCGGCTGCGCGCAGCTCCTGCCAGAGACTCTCCGGCACCGCTTCCCCGCCGACGACGACGACGGACGGACGCCCTTGCTGCTGCTTGCCGCCGAGCAGGCCGTGATCGAGAAGAACCCGCAGGTACGAGGGCGTGGCGTTGACGAGGTCGAGGCGATGGCAGGCGAGATGGGCGAGGAACGCCTTCGGATCCGCCCACGTCTCGCGGTCGATGACGTGCAGCTCATGTCCGGCGAACAGACAGCCGAGCTGGTCCCAGGAGGCGTCGAAGGAGAGAGAGGTGGTCAGCGCCACCCGCATCCGGTCGTCCGAGGGCGGGTAAAGGGCGCCGACTTGATGAAGCATCAGATTCGCCACTGCCGCGTGGGTGGCCACGACTCCCTTGGGGCGGCCGGTGGAGCCCGAGGTGTGGATGACGTACGCCGGGTGACGGGCGTCGCGCGTCGTGTGCGGGGCGTCCTGCGCGGACGCGGTGAGCCGCGCGGCCGTGTCGGGGTCGTCCAGGACGATGACGTCAGCGCTCGTCTCCCCCGGCAGCCGGGGCCGGGTGGCGCCGTCGGTCACGAGGACGGTCGGGCGGGTGTCGTCGAGGAGGTCGGCGAGGCGCGCGCAGGGGTGGTCCGGGTCGAGGGGGACGTAGGCCGCGCCGGTCTTCAGGACCGCGAGGACGGCCGCGACCAGCTCGGCGGAACGGGGCAGCGCAAGCGCGACCAGGCGCTCCGGGCCGGCGCCGTGCGCGGCGAAGAGATGGGCGAGGCGGTTCGCGCGGGCGTCGAGTCCGGCGTAGGTGAGCGTGGTGTCGGAGGCGACGACCGCGACGGCGTCCGGGATCCGGCGGACCTGTTGCTCGAAGAGGTCGGCGAGGTGAGTGGTGGGGAGAGCGGAGAGCGAGGCCGATGAGGCGGGTGAAGCGGAGGACGTGGGTGAAGCAGACGATGTGGAGGAGGCGGATGACGTGGATGAAGCGGATGACGTGGATGAGGCGAGCGCCGTTGTCGGCATCGGCAACGGAACGCGGCCGACGGGACGGTCGTCGTCGTCGTCCGACCCGGCCAGGCTCTCCAGGAGGCTCGTCAGGCCGTGTCGGTGGGCCTGGCGCTCGTCGTCGTCCCAGGCGTCGGCCGCTGCCTGCAACTCGACGTGCGGGCCCGTCCCGTCGTAGCGGTCCAGCGCCCAGACGCCGAGTTCGGTGGCGGGGCCCTCGGCGAGACTGTGCGCCGTGGCCTTCTGGCCGGCGAAGCGGAGGTCGCTGTCGAAGGACATGATGTTGACGACCGCGGAGTAGGCCGAGCCGGGCGCGCCGGGCAGGCCCAGGTCACGGTGCAGATCCTCGCCTCGGTAGCGCTGGTGCCGCAGCGCGGACCGGACCTCGGCGTCGACCTGGCCGAGGAGTGCGGACCAGGGCATGTCGGGCCGTACGGTCAGCCGCAGCGGCACCATGTTGGAGACCACGCCCGGTGTCGCCGTGAGGGCGGGTTCGCCGTGGTCCCGGCCGGTGACGGGGAGGCCGAGGAGGATGTCGTGCGCGCCGGTGCGGCGGTGCACGTACAGCGCGGTGGCCGCGATGAGGACGCGTGACCAGCGCACTCCGGCGCGCGCGGCCAGGGTCCGCAGGGCGTGCCGTACGGGTTCGGCGGGGAGCGGGGTGTGCTGCGTATCGGCGGTCGGGTGGTCCTCGGCGCGGCTGATGCGGGCAGGTTCGGGGAGGTCGGCGAGACGTTCGGTCCAGTGCGCGCGGTCGGCGGCGAAACGGTCGGAGGCACGGTAGGCGGCGTCGCTGTCCAGGACGGCGCGCACCGGCGGGAACGGCGTGGGCTCCGGCGTGCGGCCCTCGGCGAGCGCGGTGTGGACGGCCGCGACCCGGCGTGCGATCAGGGCGTATCCGAGTCCGTCGGCGAGGAGGTGGTGGTAGGTGTGATACCAGAGGTGGTGGTCGTCCGCCAGCTTGATCAGGGCATGGCTGAAGAGCCGGTCGTGGGTGAGGTCGAGCGGCCGGAGGCGGTCGGCTGCCATCCACTCCAGGGCGGCGGCGCGCGGATCGTCCCGCATGCTCAGGTCCAGGTACTGGGGGCTCCACTCTCCGTGGTCCCGCATGATCTGCCACGGCCCGTCGGAGCCGTCGTCACCGCCCGCGCCCTCCACGTCGTCGTGGTCGACCGCACGATCCACGGCATCCACGCCGTGCGCGACGTGCGCGCCTTGCACGCCGTCCGCGACGTCGGCGAACCCGACGTGCAGGGCCTCGTTCTCGGCGACGACCTGGCGCAGTGCGGTGGTGAACAGGTCGGTGTCCACGGGGCCGGGGAGGTCCACGTACTCGCCGACGCGGTAGGTGGGGATCACCCCGTCCGTCCGCTGTTCGGCGAGCCAGAGTTCGCGCTGAGCCGCCGTCAGGGGCAGGGCGACGTCATCGCGAGCAGACATGGGGGTACCTCCAGGGGTGCTGTGGGGAGCTGGGGTCGCCGGGAGCGAGGCGGGAGACAGGCAGCGGTTGGCGTGCCGCCTCGTTCGGAGGGGGACAGTGCGACTGCGACGGAAAGGCAGGGCCTGCGGCCCGGGGACACGGGCGAAGGCGCGCGGACGAAGGCGCGGGCGCGGGCTCGCGGACAGCGTGGGGCGGGCGAACGACGAGTCGGTCGGGAGCGGTTACCGGAATCCGGCAGCGCCCGGGACCGGGCGGGTCACGCCGCCGCCTCACCCGCCTGTAGGTGCCACAGCGAGGCGTAGAGGCCGTCGCGGGCGAGGAGTTCGGTGTGGGTTCCCTGTTCGGCGACGAGGCCGCCCTTGTCGAGGACGTGGATCCAGTCGGCGTTGCGGATCGTCGAGAGACGGTGGGCGATGATGATCAGGGTGCGGTTCTCGGCGAAGGTGCGCAGCGTGCGCTGGATGGCGGCCTCGGTCTCGTTGTCGACGGCGGAGGTGGCCTCGTCGAGGACGACGACGGGCGGATCCTTCAGGATGGCCCGGGCGAGGGCGAGACGCTGTCTCTGTCCGCCTGACAGGGCCGCACCGCGTTCGCCGATCATCGTTTCGTAGCCGTTGGGCAGCGCCTCGATGAAGGGGTGGGCCTCGGCCATGCGGGCCGCGCCGACCAGGTGTTCGTCGGTGGCGTCGAAGCTGCCGTAGCGGATGTTGTCGGCGATGGTGCCGTCGAAGAGGAAGGGATCCTGGGCAACGAATCCGACGGCGCCCCGCAGTCCCTGCCGGGACAGTTCGCGCACGTCCCGGCCGTCGAGCAGGACCTGGCCGGAGTCGGTGTCCTGGAAACGCATGAGCAACTTGGCGATCGTGGTCTTCCCGGAGCCCGTGGGACCGACGATGCCGGTGACACGGCCGGGCGCGATGCGCAGCGAGAGGTCCCTCAGCACCGGCGGCCGACCGGGGTAGGCGAAGGTGACCCGGTCCAGGGTGACCGCGCCCTTGACGCCGTCGGCGTCCACCGGGTGTTCGGGGCCGACGGGTTCGGTGGGAAGGGCGTGCAGGTGCTGGATGCGGTCGAGCGCGGTGAGGGTGCGCTGGTACTGGTCGACGATGTTGCCGAGCCGGGTGAGCCGCAGCAGGACCTGCTGGGGCAGGCCGATGAGCGGGCTGAACACCTCGAAGGGCAGGGCGCCGCTCAGGACGGAGCGGCCGCCGAGGAGCAGGGTGCCCGTCATGGAGGCGGTGGTGACGGCGCGGACCGTCTCTGCGTGGCGGACGGTGGAGCGGTCCGTGCGATGGGTGCTCTCCCGGCACACCTCGCTGAGGTTCTCGACGCGCGCGGCCTCGTACTCCTCTGTGCAGAAGCTCTTGACCGTGGCGCCGGCCTCGAGGCTGTTGACCAACTGGCTGTGCAGTTGGGCCTTGTGCTCGCTGGAGACGGCGTAGTCGGCGGCGACCCGGTCGTGGTAGTGGAAGGACAGCCAGGCCACGATCGGCATCGGCAGGAACGCGATCCACGCGATCTCGGGAGCCAGCAGGAGGAAGGCGGGCACCAACACCAGGAAACTGGTGACGAGTTGGACGACGTCGCCGGCTGCCGTCGTGAAGAAGGCGCCGAGTTGGGTGACCTCCTCGGTGAGGACGCCGGCGATGCGGGTGGTGCGTTCGCCCTCCAGGTGGCTCAGTTCGAGCTTCTGCACCTGCGTGTAGGTGTCGTTGCGCCAGTCGTGCTGGACGGCCTGGCCGAGCCCGCGCCACTGCACGCTCGCCGCGTAGGAGAGACCGGCGACGGCGGCGCAGGCCACGGCGGCGGCGCCCGCGAGGAACCACAACTGGGCGGAGGCGCTGGTCAGTCCGAGGGCGAGGAGGGGAGCGGCCTCGCCCTTGATGAGGACGAGCGCGATCCAGCCGAGGAAGAGGCCCAGCGCCACCTCGGTCAGCTGGCACGCGGCGGAGAGTACGGAGGCGAGGCAGAGTCTGGGTCTGTGCGGGCCGACGATGTCGAGGAGCGAGCGCAGGGAGGACGGTGGCCGGCCCGGCGGCGCCCCGTCCGCGGCGGAGTCGGCGGCCTGTGGGGCGGTGTGGCCGTCGGCGGCTGCCGCGCGCACGGCCCGGCGTACGACGACGACCGTGGCGGTGACGACGGCGCCGAGGACCGCGAGCGGTTTGCGCAGCAGCTTTCCGGGGCCGAGGGCGAGCGCGGCCACCGTCGCACCGCCCGCGAGCACGAGGGCGGGGGCAGGGGTACGCCCGGAGGCAGGGGTGAGGGCGGAAGCGGACGCTGAACCGGCGCCCGGGGCCTGTCCGCAGGCTTGTCCGCTGCGGCGCGGCCCGGGCGACTGTTCCCCGGCCTGGGAAACGGCGGCCAGAGAATTTCGGATGATGTTTCCGACCTCGACGGCTCCCAGGCCCGGATCATGAAGGACGAGAACGCTTCCCGTAACCTCGCTGACCCTCGCCGATCTAATGCCGGAATGTTTTCCGAGAACGCTTTCCAGAACGCTCGCGAAACGCTTCCTGCCCGCCAGTTCGGAAATCTTCCAGCGCTGCCGTCCAGGAATCGACGAGTGCATTCTCAGCGAGTACGTTTCCGCGTTCTCCCGGGCAGGCCCGTGTGTGGCCTCAGCCGCCACCAGCAATGTCATGTTCAGTAGATCCCCGAGCTGTTCCCTCTGTGCGGCGTGGGCGTTCAGTGCGCCTTGCCGGTGGCCACGGCGGGCGTCCGCCCCTTGCCGGGCCCCTTGTGCTCGGCGGCGTCGGTGACGGGCCGCCCCTGAGCAACCGCCGGTGCCTGCACCTGAGCCTGGTTCTTGGCCTGAGGCTGTGCAGGCGATTCCGACTCACCGCCGCCCGTCATCTGCGCGGCGACGACTTCGGCCGTGACCTCGGCGGCGAGATCCTGCAAACCTTCGCCGGCCTCGTGCGCGGCGCGTTTCACTTCCAGCACCAATCCCACCGAGGTTTTCACCAGCCCCCGCATCAACGGTTTGACGACCCTCTTGGCCAGGGGTGCGGCGATGAGACCGATCAGGAACGGGGGAAGTACAGGCGGCATGATTCGTAACCCCTTCTTTTCGGGAGCCGAAACTCATTAGCCCCCGGCATTTGCGAACCTGCATCAGCTTATCGGAGCCGTTGGGGCAGAAACCAAGCCGAGACCTGCCTCGTCACCCGGAAGAGTAATACGGACCGACGGGGACGACGGATTCAGGCCAGCACGCCGACAGGATCCAGCAGGAACGAGTGGCAACGGACCCTGCGGAGAGGGCGGAATCAGGCGTCGAGCGGACGACCTTTCCCCATTAATTTCACGGAGCGTACGGAAGAAAGGTGGCCAGTAAATGCACCACGAGTCGAAACCGGTTCCGCCGTCCCGCGGGGCCGAAGCCGTTCCCGGGCAGCACCGGCCCTCGGGAACGGGGAGGGGACCGGGCAGGAACCGGTCCGGCGGGAGAGGCGGCCTGAACGGCGGTGCAGTAACCGCAGCGACAGCCGCTTTCCGACTGCTTTCCGATACCGGCGGTGCTGCCCAAACCATTGACGAGGACATGCACGCCCCATATCTTCTGGCCGAAGTTACGAACCATGTTCGAAATCACGGACATTGGGCTTCATGGACAAGGGACGGTCCTGTATGCCTCGGAAGTATCGCCGCAGACCCCTGCTCGTCTGCGTGTTGGCGCTCCTCGTCGCTCTGGTGGCGGCGACCCAGCCGGTGTCCGCGGCCGACGGCCGCCCATACACCAACCCGGTGAAGTCGGCCAAGGGCGCCGACCCCTGGCTGGAGTTCTACGACGGCAACTACTACCTGATCACGACGACGTTCACGGGCGTGCTCGGCATGCGGAAGGCACCCACCCTCGCGGGCCTCGCCACCGCGCCCACCGTTCAGGTGTGGTCGGACACCACCTCGACCCGCAACACCAATATCTGGGCGCCGGAGATCCACCGGTTCAACGGCCACTGGTACCTGTACTACTCGGCCGGCCAGGGCGGCACCGCGTGCTGCGACTCCCAGCGCACCCACGTCCTGGAGAGCGCCGGCACCGACCCGCTGGGCCCGTACACCTACAAGGGCTCCCTCACCGGTTCCAATCTCACGCCGGGCGGCTGGCTGATCGACGCCAGCGTGCTCCAGGCGAACGGAAACCTGTATCTCGTCGGAAGCGGTTTCGTGAACGGCAGCACGCAGAGCCTGGTCATCGCGCCGATGAGCAACCCGTACACGCTGTCCAGCAACACGTTCACGGTCATCTCCAGTCCCACGCTGAGCTGGGAGACCTCGGGCGCGCCCGTCAACGAGGGACCCGAGCCGCTTTACCACGACGGACGCACTTTCCTTTCGTTCTCCGCGAGTTACTGCCAGACGGCGGACTACAAGCTCGGCCTGTTGGAGCTGACCGGCGGCGACCCGCTCAGCGCGGCGTCCTGGACGAAGAAGCAGACCCCGGTCTTCCAGCGCAGTGACGCGAACGGCGTCTACGGCCCGGGCCACAACGGTTTCTTCAGCTCACCCGACGGCACCGAGAACTGGATCGTCTACCACGCCAACTCCTCCGCGAGCGGCGGCTGCGGCAACGGCCGGACGACCCGTGCCCAGAAGTTCACCTGGAACGCCGACGGCACCCCGAACTTCGGCACCCCGGTCGCGCTCGGCACGACACTCCCCGGCCCGTCCGGCGAGACGGCGGCGACTCCGACGGCGTACACCCTCGTCAACCGCAACAGCGGCAAGTGCCTTGACGTCGAAGGCGGTTCCACCGCCAACGGCACCAACATCCTCCAGTGGACCTGCAACGGCGGGGCCAACCAGAAGTGGCGGATCGAGGACCAGGCCGACGACACCAGCCGGCTGGTGAACGTGGCCACCGGCGCGGTGATGGACACCGCCGACTGCTCCACCGCCGACGGCGCCGATCTGCGCCAGTGGTCGTGGCTGAACAACAAGTGCCAGCGTTTCCGTCCTGTCTTCACCGCGACCGGGGACTACGTCCGCCTCGTGAACGAGAACAGCGGCAAGGTCGCCGACGTCGCGGGCTGCTCCACCGCCAACGGCGCCGACGTACGGCAGTGGACCTGGCTGAACAACACCTGCCAGCAGTGGCGCCTCGTGCCCACCACCTGAGCCCGCCCCTCTCAGCGCACCTCCCCCCATCTGGAGAACTCCCTTGAGACGCAACGCCGTTCGGCTGCTCCTGGCCGGCCTCGTCGCCCTCGCGGCCGTCCTCACCGGCGTGGGCGCCCCCGCCCAGGCCGCTGTGCCCGACTCCCCCGCGGTGACGTACACCAACCCGATCGCCGAGAAGCGCGCCGACCCGCACATCTACAAGCACACAGACGGTTACTACTACTTCACCGCAACGGTCCCCGAGTACGACCGCATCGTGCTGCGCCGGGCGACGACCATCCAGGGCCTGTCGACGGCCCAGGAGGTCACCATCTGGACCAAGCACAGCAGCGGGGTCATGGGTGCCCACATCTGGGCGCCGGAGATCCACTTCATCGACGGCAAGTGGTACGTGTACTTCGCGGCCGGGTCGACGAGTGACGTGTGGGCGATCCGGATGTACGTCCTGGAGGGCGCCGGCGCCAACCCGCTCACCGCGACCTGGGCCGAGAAGGGCCAGATCAAGACCACGTGGGAGAGTTTCTCACTCGACTCCACGACCTTTGTCGTGGGCGGTGTCCGCTATCTCGCCTGGGCGCAGCGCAACCCGTCCGAGAACAACAACACCAGCCTGTTCATAGCCAAGATGGCGAATCCCTGGACGATCCAAGGCACTCCGGCGGAGATCTCGCAGCCGACGCTCTCCTGGGAGACGATCGGCTACAAGGTCAACGAGGGGCCCGCGCTGATCCAGCACGGCGGCAAGGTCTTCATGACCTACTCGGCGAGTGCGACGGACGCCAACTACTGCCTCGGCATGCTGACCGCCTCCGCGACGGCCGACCTGACCGATCCGGCGTCCTGGACCAAGGGGACGCAGCCCGTCTTCACCTCGAACGCCTCGACCTCACAGTACGGGCCGGGCCACAACTCGTTCACGGTGTCCGAGGACGGCAAGTCCGACATCCTCGTCTACCACGACCGCAGCTACAAGGACATCACCGGCGACCCGCTGAACGACCCCAACCGCCGCACGCGGGTGCAGAAGGTGTACTGGAAGGCCGACGGCTCGCCCGACTTCGGCATCCCGGTGGCCGACGGAGTCACCCCGCAGCGCTTCTCCTCGTACAACTTCGCGGACCGGTTCATCCGCCACTGGGAGTACCGGGCCCGTATCGAGGCGAACGTCAGCCCGCTCGCCGACTCGCAGTTCCGGGTGGTAACCGGTCTCGCGGGAACCGGCACGGTCTCTCTGGAGTCGGCCAACTTCCCCGGTTACTACCTGCGGCACAAGAACTTCGAGGTGTGGCTGGAGAAGAACGACGGCACGTCGACGTTCGCGTCCGACGCGAGTTTCCACCAGCGGGCCGGGCTCGCCGACTCGGCCGGGATCTCCTACGAGTCGTACAACTACGCCGGCCGTTACATCCGGCACTACAACTACCTGCTGAACGTGCAGACCCCGAGCACGGCGACAGACCGGGGAGACGCCACTTTCTACGCCCAGTGAGGGCCTGAAGGGCACACCGCCGAGACTATACATAGCGCGTATACGCCCTATGTATAGTCTCGGCATGTTTTCTCTGACCAGGAAGATGAAGAACACGGGGGCCGCGTTGCGTCCCGCCGCCCTCTCTGCGGCGGCCGCCTGTCTGGCGGTCACGCTGACCGGCTGCGGAGGCGTCGACACCACACACCCGAGCACCGCCCGCGCCCAGCCGGCGGCCACCGCCCAGGCCGCCCGTTTCGGCGCCGTCGACTGCCGGGAGGTGAAGTGCATCGCCCTCACCTTCGACGCCGGCCCGAGCGAGAACTCCGCCCGGCTGCTGGACATACTCAAGGAGAAACAGGTCCCCGCGACCTTCTTCCTGCTGGGCGAACGGCACATCGAGAAATACCCGGAGCTGGTCAGACGCA
Source organism: Streptomyces sp. NPDC050263 (assembly GCF_040655955.1). NCBI lineage: Bacteria > Bacillati > Actinomycetota > Actinomycetes > Kitasatosporales > Streptomycetaceae > Streptomyces > Streptomyces sp. NPDC050263. The sequence continues at coordinate 12,030 of NZ_JBFAKW010000036.1, forward strand.
TGGCCGCCGAGGGACACGAGGTGGCCAGCCACACCTGGGACCACAAGATCCTCACGGAGATCACGCCGGAGGAGATACGCGAGGAGCTCCGGCGCCCCAACGACGAGATAGAGCGCCTCACCGGCCGGCGCCCCACCCTGATGCGGCCGCCGCAGGGCCGTACGAACGAGACCGTCCACGAGATATGCCGCGAGCTGGGCCTCGCCGAGGTGCTGTGGACGGTGACCGCCAAGGACTACACGACCACCGACTCCGCGCTGATCCAGCGCCGGGTCCTCGAGCAGGCCGACCGGGACGGCATCATCCTGCTGCACGACATCTACGACGGAACCGTGCCGGCCGTGCCCGGGATCATCGACGCGCTGAAAGAACGCGGATACGTGTTCGTGACGGTGCCTCAGCTGCTGGCGCCCGGCACGGCGGAGCCTGGCGAGGTCTACCGCTGACTCACCAGGCCACGTCCAGGCGGTACGGCGAGCGGTGGATCATCGTCGGCCGCATCTCGACCGGCCGCTCCGTGTCCGCCAGCCGCAGACCCGGCAGTCGACGCGTCAACTCGCTCAGAGTCAACCGCATTTGCTCGCGGGCCAGTTGGGCACCCGGGCAGGCGTGCGGGCCGTGCCCGAAGGCCAGATGGCGGCCGGGCGGGCGCGTGATGTCGAAGGCGTCCGGGCGCGGATGCCGCAGCGCGTCCCGGTTGGCTCCGCCGAAGGCGACGAACAGGGAGGCCCCGGTGGGGAGTTCGGTGCCGGCGAGTGTGACGGGCCGGGTGGTGACCCGGCGGAAGCCCTGAAGGGCACCGTCGTAGCGGGCGGCCTCCTCGACCGCCGCCGGGATCCGCTCGGGCTCCGCGCACAGCAGTTCCCACTGGCGCGGATGGCGCAGCAGGTGCAGCACGGTGGTTCCGATCAGGGCCGTGGTGGTCAGGTGCCCGGCGATCAGCAGGTTCTGGAGGTGGGAGACGGCCTCGTGGCGCTGCTCGAGGGTGAGGTCGCCGGGGACCTGGGCCACCGAGGCCACGATCTCCGTGCAGAGGTCCTCGCGCGGGTCGGCTGCCCGTTCCCGGGCGTACCGGTCGAGGAGGTGCTGGTGGGCGACGACGTCCTCGGCGGCGGCGATCTGCTCGTCCTCCGCCAGCGGCCGGAACAGCAGTTCCTCGGCGCGGTGTCCGCCGTGCACGACGGCGGGCACATCGGCGGGGTCGAGCCCGAAGATCCGCCCGACGACCTCCCCGGGCAGCCGCCGCGCGTACGCCGCCATCAGTTCCACCCGCCCGTCCCCGGCGACCTCCCCTTCGGTGGCCCCTCCGGCGAACTCCCGTACGAGGGCCGTGGCGCGCTCGGCGGCGTACGGCAGGACGGCGGCGACGCGGGCCGGCGACAGCCCGCGCACGATCGGCAGACGCAGCCGCTGGTGCGCCTCCCCGTCGGAGCCGACGACCACCGGCCGCCCGCCGAACCCGCCGCCGAGCACCGCCAGCGCGGCGGGCGAGGGCAGCACGTCCGGCCGTAACGACCCCGCGGACGAGAAGTCCTCCGCGCGTCGCAGCACCTCCCGCACATCGGCGTCCCGGGCGACCAGCCAGGCGTCCAACTCCGGTACGTGGAGCAGCCCTTGGGCGTTGTGGGCCTGCGCATAGAGCGGATACGGGTCGCGCTGCACCTCGTCGAGTCTGCCGAGCCCTGAGCTGTCCACGAGTCCTCCCGGCCGCTGGTGGTGCGGGGTCGCGCTCATGTTCCCGTACGGGCGTACGGGTGGGTAGGGGACATACGGTTTGCGCCAAGCGTGTGAGCCGTAGGAGAACATGCCGCCGGGCGGCCGGGACTCCTTACGATCATTGTGTGGTCACCTTCCAGCTCGAACGCACGGCCCCCCTCTCCCTCGACGAGGCGTGGCGCCGGCTCACCGAGTGGCACCGGCACGGCGACGTGGTCCCGTTGACCCGCGTCACCGTCCTCACTCCGCCGCCCACCCGCGTGGGCACGGTGTTCGTGGCACGCTCGGGTCTCGGCCCGTTCGCCTTCGCCGACCGGATGGAGGTCACCTCCTGGTACCCGCCGGCCGAGGACGAACCCGGACTGTGTCGCCTGGAGAAACGCGGCCGGGTCGTGCTGGGCTGGGCCGAGATCGAGGTCCGCCCGGGCCCCGGCGGCCGGACCCGGGTGATCTGGCGCGAGGAACTGCGCGTGCGCCTGCTCCCCGCACTGTGCGACCCGCTCCTGCGCACCGCTTCCCGCCGGGTGTTCGGCCGCGCCGTCAACCGGCTGCTGCGCCGCCCCTGACGGACCCGGACCGCTCCGGTCCACGGCACTGGGAGGACACCCTTTCGGCGCGAGGACGACCGAAGACTCCGGCTGCTCGCCGAGACCGTGGAACCGACCCCCGGCACCCGCGCCCCGGACGTCGGCCGCGCTCGCCTCGCCGGACTGCCACGCCCTCGCCGTGGACCGGTCCCGGCACGTCGGTGGCCGCGCCACGCGACCGGTGCTTGGACCTCGAACCGCGCCTGTCCACACGCCGGTTGGCCTTCGAAGACCCGGCGGAGGCCGGCCCCGCTGCCCGCCGGGTCCTTCGAACCGGTCACCATGCGGCCGGTGTTCGCGTTCCTGGCGGACAGGACGGCCTCCGCCGAGCGGGTACGCGGCCTGCTGACGCCGGGCGGGGTGGGGCGATCACAGGGAAGTCCGAGGTCGCTTCCCGTTCCGGATGTCGTACTGGACACACATGTCCGCGTCCAGGAACCGAGTACCGGTGCGGACGGCACCGCTCCCGGCACGGGCCGACGCGTTCCGGGGCCGCGCGACGACGCGGGTCGAGCACGTGCTCACGCATCGTGACCGCCGGCCGTCGGCGTCGGTCCGCGGTGGGACCCGAACCCGCACAGCAGGCAAAGGGGCGGTAAAGTGCCGGGGAAGATACAGGGGTTGGCGGGCGGAATGGCGGGAGGGGCGGTGCGGACGGTGGGCGGCCGGGAGGACCTTGACGAACTCCTGCGGCTGATACGGCGCCAGGTGCCCCCGGACGAGGTGCTGGCATGGGTGGCGTCGCGCGTCGGGGCGGACATCGCGTGGGTGAGCGGACGAGGTGCGCGGACGGCGACCGCCGGCTTTCCCGTGACCGTCCTGGCCGCCCTGGCGGAGCCCCTCGCCAAGGTCGCCGCTGGGCGCCTCGCGGCTTCCGCGGCCCCTCTGGACGGTCGCGAGGTCCGGCTGGAGGGCTTCGGGCCGGGTGAACCCCGCGCGGTCCTGGTGACGTTGAGCGCGGCATCTTTATCGAAGGAGGCCGCGGCCCTGGCATCGCAGGCCGGCGGGCTCCTCGAACTGATGGGAAGGGCGCTGGCCGCCGACACCAGCAGACGCGAGTATGAGGGCAAGGCCCGGCAGGTGCGCTTCGCCGTGCTCACGGCTCTGATGACGGGCGACGTCACCCTCGCGCGGAGGATGACGACCGGCAACGTCCCGCCGCTGCTGGACGCCGAGCGACTACGGGTCCAGCTGTTGCACTGTCCCCCGGCCGACCGTGACCTGCTGGCCAATTCCCGCCTGGACTCGTCCGGTTACCACGGGCGCGGGCTGATGGTGCCGTGCCCGGCGTTCGACGAGCACCTCATCTGCCTGACCGCCGAGTCGGCCGGTCCGGGTGAGAGCTCCCCGCAGGACGAGATGCTGCGCCGGCTCGTGCGCGAGACCCCCGGATACGCCCTCGGCACCAGTCGCCCCCAGCCGCTCGGCGCGACGGGTTCCGCCTACGGCGAGGCCGTGCACGCCCTCGCCGTCGCCCGTAACTCTCCGGACCGCGTGGCCGCCTACCAAGGGCGGTCCTCGCTGGTCGAGGTGCTCCCCAGAGAGCCCGGCCTGGCCTGGGCGCGCGCCTTCACCGCGCCCCTGCGCGAGGTGCCGAAGTTCACCGTGGACGTCTCGCGGCTGACGCTCGCCTTCCCGCGCACGGCCGTGGCCCGCCTGCTGGACATCAGCCGCACCACGGTCGCCGCGCACTGCCGCAGAGCCGAGGAGGCGCTCTGTGTGGATCTCGGGGACGTCCGCGCACGCGCCGCGCTCGACCTCGCCCTGACCCTCACCGGCCTCGCCCCGGACCCGGACGGCGCCTTCCCGCGGGAGACACCGACCCTGGACGAACTGCTGCGTACCGAGCCCGCCGTCGCCTGGGCGGACGCGTTCCTGCGTCCGCTGCGCGAGGCTCGGTACCGCGAGGTGTACGTCACCGTGGCGGCCTGGGTCGACGCCGACACCGACGCACGGCGGACCGCCGCCCGTCTCGGGCTGAGCCGCAACACCGTCCGCGCCCGACTGCGCACCGCGGAACGTCTCCTGAAGCGGGACCTGCTGACCACGGGCGCGGGCGTCCACGACCTGGTGCACACGCTCACGGTGACCGAACTCAAGGAGCCGGGACCCTCCGGGACGCCCGTCGACGTGCTCGTCGGCTGACGGCCGAGCATCACAAAATCTCAGCGCGGACGCACCAGCCGACACGCGTGCAGGACACCCATCTCGCCTTCCCCCCTCCGGAGTTCAGGCCTGAGGGCGCTCTGTGCAGCCGTCGTACGCGCGTGTCAGGGTGGGCCCATGACAGGAACGGAAGAGGTCGAGTCGCTGGCCGTGGACGGGCTGCGGTGGCTGGTCGGGGTCGCGCGGGACACCGGGGGCGGCGGGCTCGGCTGGCCCGTCAGGCCTTCGGACGACGGCGTCGACCCGATGCTCTACAACGGGACGGCCGGAGTAGTCCCCGTACTCCTCGAAGCCTGGCGGCACTTCGGCGACGACGCCTACGCCGACACCGCCCTGCGCGCCGCCCGCAGCCTCTCGGACGCAGTCGACCAACACCCCGACGACTCCCTGTACTTCGGCCTCACCGGCATCGCCCTCGTGCTGCGGACGATCGACCGCGAACTCGGCGCCGACGAGGCCGGCGCCGCCGCCGATCGAGCCCTGGAGCGGGTGCGCTCGCGCTTCGACGGAACGCGCTGGGGCGACCTGTTCGAGCTGATGGGCGGCAACGCGGGCATCGGGCTCGGGGCATGGGCGGCGGGGGACGCCGAGCTGGCCGTACGCGCGTTGGAGCCGTATCTGAGAACGGCCGAAGCGACCGAAAGGGGCGGTGTCTCCTGGGAGTTCCGGCTCGGGGTGGAGTCACGGCTGCACCATCTCTCGCACGGCACACTCGGGGTCGTGTACGCGCTGGCCGCCGTCGGATCCGCCGCCGGCCGTACGGACCTGGTCGAGCTCGCGCGGGCCGGGGTCGCGGACGTCGTCGCCCGTGACGAGGGCGGCCCCGACGGCTTCCTGGTGCCGCACTCCGACCCGCAGCGCGCCCCCGAGCTGATCGAGCGCCACAGCTACGGCTGGTGTCACGGGCCGGCCGGGGACGCCCAGGTGTTCCGGCTGCTGAGGGACGTCCTCGGCGAACCCGCCTGGTCCGGTCTCGCCGACCGCTGCTGGCACACCGTGACCCACTCCGGGCTGCCGCGACGGCCGCGGCCCGGTTTCTGGGACAACAACGGCCGCTGCTGCGGCACGGCGGGCGTACTGGCGCTGGCCTGCGACCGGATCGCCGAGCAGGGCGACTCCCCCGACTTCGCCCGGACCCTCGTGGCGGACCTCGTCTCCCGCGCGATCCGGGACGCCGACGGGGTGCGCTGGTCCAATGTCGAGCACCGGGCCACCCCGAGCGACCTGGAACCGCAGACCGGGTGGGCGATGGGCAACGCGGGCATCGTGCGCGAACTGCTGCGCCACGTGCGGGTGAGCAGCGGCGGCGACCCTCGCTACGCGTTCACCTGGCCGGACCAACCGGCCGTGCCCGGGACGGCGGCTCAGGCCACCGAGCCGATCCGGCCCGTCGGCGCCGACGTCACGTCGTGATGGATCGGCGTGTGCGCGCCGGTGAGGGAGACCCCGCTGCCGCCACGCCGGTCGGCGACGATCTCCGCGGCGATCGACAACGCCGTCTCCTCGGGTGTTCGGGCACCCAGATCGAGGCCGATGGGTGAGCGCAGCCGCGCCAACTCCAGTTCGGTGACGCCCACTTCGCGCAGCCGGTCGTTGCGGTCGAGGTGGGTGCGGCGAGAGCCCATGGCGCCGACGTAGGCCACGGGGAGGCGCAACGCCAGCTGGAGCAGGGGGACGTCGAACTTGGCGTCGTGGGTGAGGACGCACAGGACGGTCCGCGCGTCCACCGCCGTGCGCTCCAGGTACCTGTGCGGCCACTCGACGACGATCTCGTCGGCCTCGGGGAACCGGGCCCGGGTCGCGAAGACGGAGCGCGCGTCGCACACCGTCACGTGGTAGTCGAGGAACTTGCCGACTCGCACCAGCGCCGACGCGAAGTCGATCGCGCCGAACACGATCATCCTGGGCGGAGGCACGGACGACTCGACGAGCACCGTGAGCGGGGCCCCGCAGCGGGAGCCCTGCTCACCGATCTCCAGGGTGCCGGTGCGACCGGCGTCGAGGAACGCGCGGGCCTCGGCAGCGACGGTGCGGTCCAGCTCGGGGTGCGCGCCGAAGCCACCACGGCGGGAACCGCTGTCGTAACGGCCGCCGCGGGAACCGGTTCCGTAACGGGCGCCATCGCGGGAACCGGTTCCGTAACGGGCGCCATCGGGGGAACCGCTGTCATAACAGCCGCCATCGGGGGAACCGCTGTCGTGACTGTCATCGGCGCGGACGAGCAGTGCGCGGCCGACGAGGTCCGCCGGGCCGCTCACGATCCGTGCCAGCGCGGCGGCCTCGCCGGAGGCGGCGGCCTCGACGCCGGCCGCGATCACCGGGCGGACGGGGTCGCCGGCCCGCACCGGGGTGACGAGGATGTCGATGATCCCGCCGCAGGTGAGCCCGACGGCGAAGGCGTCGTCGTCGCTGTAGCCGAAGCGCTCGAGGACCGACTCCCCGTCCTCGAGCGCCTGCCGGCACAGCTCGTACACCGCGCCCTCCACACAGCCGCCGGAGACCGAGCCGATCGCCGTGCCGTCGGCGTCCACCGCCAGGGCGGCGCCCGGCCGGCGGGGCGCGCTGCCGCCGACGGCCACCACGGTGGCGACGGCGAAGTCTCGGCCCTGCTCGACCCACCGGTTCAGCTCTTCGGCGATGTCCAGCATGTCTCGGTCTCCTTGACTGCGGTTGTGCGGTGGGCGGTTGCGGTAATCAAGGCCTGCCGGCCGAGGGTGTCCCCGGCCACGTCCTTGCCGGACAGGATCAGGGGATTGAGCAGGAGGATGTACGCCGTCGCCATGAAGGTGGTGACGCCGCCGCGCACTTCGCGCGCGACCGTGGATCCCCGCCGGGATATGTGGAAGTAGCGGTCGAGCCAGGACCGTCCGGCCGGGAGGCGGGTGCCTTCGCCCGCGTCTTCGGCCGTGGTCCTGGGCTCCAGGGACCGCTGGGTCATGGGGCCATCTCCCAAGGTTCACAGGTGCCCCCGCGCGTCGCCTTCGGCGAGGCGCGCGGGATTTGGGAATGGACGACCCGGGGGACGGCCCGAGACGAACGTGGGTGACTACGCGGTGCCCGTCAGGTGCTCCGGACGCACCGGTGTGCGGTTGAGCTCCAGCCCGGTCGCGTTCCGGATCGCCGCGAGGACGGCCGGGGTCGACGACAGGGTGGGGGCCTCGCCGACGCCACGGAGCCCGTAGGGGGCGTGGTCGTCGGCGAGTTCGAGCACGTCGACGGGGATGGTCGGCGTGTCGAGAATCGTGGGGATGAGGTAGTCGGTGAAGGACGGGTTCCTGACCTTCGCCGTCTTCGGATCGACGATGATCTCCTCCATGACCGCCACGCCCAGGCCCTGGGTCGTGCCGCCCTGGATCTGACCGATCACGGAAAGCGGATTCAGCGCCTTTCCGACGTCCTGCGCGCAGGCCAGTTCGATGACCTTCACGAGGCCGAGCTCGGTGTCGACCTCCACCACGGCGCGATGCGCCGCGAAGCTGTACTGGACGTGTCCGAAGCCCTGTCCGGTGCGCAGGTCGAAGGGTTCGGTCGCCCGGTGCCGCCACTCGGCCTCGACCTCCACGGCCTCGTCCTCGAGCACGTCGACCAGGTCGGCGAGGACCTCACCGCCGTCGGTGACGACCTTGCCGCCCTCCAGGAGCAGTTCGGCGGTGGCCCAGGCGGGGTGGTAGGAGCCGAATTTGCGGCGCCCGATCTCCAGGACCCTCTCCCGCACCAGCTCGCAGGAGTTCTTGACGGCGCCGCCGGTGACGTACGTCTGCCGGGAGGCCGACGTGGAGCCGGCGCTGCCCACCTGTGTGTCGGCCGGGTGGATGGTCACCTGGGCGACGCCCAGCTCGGTGCGGGCGATCTGGGCGTGGACGGTGACTCCGCCCTGGCCGACCTCCGCCATCGCGGTGTGCACGGTGGCCACGGGCTCGCCCGCGATCGCCTCGACCCGGACCTTGGCGGTCGAGTAGTCGTCGAAGCCCTCGGAGAAGCCGACGTTCTTGATGCCGACCGCGTAACCGATTCCGCGGACGACGCCCTCTCCGTGCGTGGTGTTGGACAGCCCGCCGGGGAGCTGCCGTACGTCCGCGCCCTCGCTGCTCTCCCACTGGCGCTCGGGCGGCAGCGGCATCGCCTTGACGCGGCGCAGGAGTTCGGCGACCGGCGCCGGGGAGTCGACCGCCTGCCCGGTCGGCAGGAGGGACCCCTGTTCCATCGCGTTGAGCTGCCGGAACTCCACCGGGTCCAGGCCCAGTCGCCCGGCCACCTTGTCCATCTGCGCCTCGTACGCGAAGCACGCCTGGACCGCGCCGAAGCCGCGCATCGCGCCGCAGGGCGGGTTGTTGGTGTAGAGGGCGATGGCCTCGACCTCGACGTCGTCGACCACGTACGGGCCGATGCCCAGCGAGGAGGCGTTGCCGACGACCGCGGGGGACGCGGAGGCGTACGCGCCGCCGTCGAGCACGATGCGGCACTTGACGTGAGTCAGTTTTCCGTCGCGGGTGGCGCCGTGCTCGTAGGTGAGTTTCGCGGGGTGGCGGTGGACGTGGCCGAAGAAGGACTCGAAACGGTTGTAAACGATTTTGACGGGTTTTCCGGTGCGCAGGGCCAGCAGACAGGCGTGGATCTGCATCGACAGGTCCTCGCGGCCGCCGAACGCGCCGCCTACGCCGGCCAGCGTCATCCGCACCTTGCTCTCGGGCAGGCCGAGGACGGGTGCGATCTGGCGCAGGTCGGAGTGCAGCCACTGGGTGGCGATGTAGAGGTGGACGCCGCCGTCCTCCTCGGGCACGGCGAGGCCGGACTCCGGTCCGAGGAAGGCCTGGTCCTGCATGCCGAACGTGTACTCGCCCCTGACGATCACGTCGGCGCGCTCGGCGGCCGCGGTCGCGTCGCCTCGGACGATCGGCTGGCGGTGGAGTATGTTCGGGTGCGCGACGTGACCGATGTGGTGGTCGTCGCGGCCCTCGTGGATCAGGATGGCGTCCGGCGCGGTCGCGGAGGCCTCGTCCGTGATGACCGGCAGTTCCCGGTACTCCACCTTGATCTTGGCGGCGGCGCGGCGGGCCGTCTCCGGGTGGTCCGCGGCGACGATCGCGACCGGCTCGCCGTGGTGGCGCACCTTTCCGTGCGCGAGGACCGGGGTGTCCTGGATCTCCAGGCCGTAGTTCCTCACGTCGGTCGGCAGGTCGTCGTACGTCATGACGGCGTGGACGCCCGGTGTGGCGAGGGCCTCGGACGTGTCGATGGAAACGATTTCGGCGTGGGCGACCGTGGAGCGCAGGATCTGGCCCCAGAGCATGTCCTCGTGCCACATGTCGGACGAGTACGCGAACTCGCCGGTGACCTTGAGGGTGCCGTCGGGGCGCAGCGTGGACTCGCCGATCCCGCCCTTGGTCCGGGAACCCTGCGTGATCTTGGTGGGGGTGCCGATGGGGGCGCCGTTGGCAGGCATCGTCAGACCGCCTCTCCCTGCCGGGCGGCCGCCAGACGGACCGCGTCCATGATCTTCTCGTAGCCGGTGCAGCGGCACAGGTTGCCCGACAGGGCCTCGCGGATGTCCGCGTCGGTCGGGTTCGGGTTGCGCTCGAGCATCTCGTCGGCGGCGACCAGCAGCCCCGGGGTGCAGAAGCCGCACTGGACGGCGCCGGCGTCGATGAACGCCTGCTGGACCGGGGAGAGTTCGGCGCCCTCGCCGGTGTGGGAGTCCTGCCCCTTGGCCGCCCATCGCTGCGCGTCCGGCAGCGATGTACCGCAGGGGCCGCTCGCGCAACTGCCGTGCTCGGCGCGCTGCTTGGCGTAATCCGCGAGCCCCTCGACGGTGACGACGTCACGGCCCTCGACCTGGCCGGCGGCGACCAGGCACGAACACACCGGGACGCCGTCCAGCCGCACGGTGCACGAGCCGCACTCGCCCTGCTCGCAGGCGTTCTTGGAACCCGGCAGCCCGAGCCGCTCGCGCAGCACGTACAGCAGGCTCTCGCCCTCCCACACGTCGTCGGCTTCCTGTGGACGTCCGTTGACAGTGAAGTTGACGCGCATTACGCAGCTCCCTTCGAGGTGCGGCGGGCGCCGCGGTACGACTCCCAGGTCCAGGTGAGCGTCCGGCGGGCCATGACGCCGACCGCGTGGCGGCGGTAGCTCGCGGTGCCCCGGACGTCGTCGATCGGGTTGCAGGCGGCGGCGCACAGGTCCGCGAACTGCTTGGCGACCGACGGGGTGATGATTTTCCCGTTGTCCCAGAAACCGTCTTCTTCGAGTGCCGCGTTCAGGAACTCCTCGGCGGTCTTGGCCCGGACGGGGGTGGGCGCGGCCGAGCCGATGCCGGTGCGGACCGTCCGGGTCTCGGGATGCAGCGCGAGGCCGAACGCGCAGACGGCGATGACCATGGCGTTGCGCGTGCCCACCTTGGAGTACTGCTGGGGCCCGTCGGCCTTCTTGATGTGGACGGCGCGGATCAGCTCGTCGGGCGCGAGCGCGTTGCGCTTCACGCCGGTGTAGAACGCGTCGATCGGGATCCGGCGCGTACCGCGCACCGACTCGGCCTCGACCTCGGCGCCGGCCGCCAGCAGGGCGGGGTGGGCGTCGCCGGCCGGGGAGGCGGTGCCGAGGTTGCCGCCGACGCCGCCACGGTTGCGGATCTGCGGGGAGGCCACGGTGTGCGAGGCGAGGGCGAGGCCCGGCAGCTCGGCGCGCAGGTTCTCCATGATCGCGCTGTACGGGACGGAGGCGCCCAGCCGCACGCTCTCCTCGCCGACCTCCCACTCGTAGAGGTCACCGACGCGGTTGAGGTCGAGCAGGTATTCGGGCCTCCGGTGGTCGAAGTTGATCTCGACCATCACATCGGTGCCGCCCGCGATCGGCACGGCGGAGGGGTGCTCGGCCTTGGCGGCGAGCGCCTCCTCCCAGCTGGCGGGGCGAAGGAAGTCCATGACCGGCTCTCTTCTTCGTCTCATGAGTCGTTCGGATCGAGCCAGAATCGGGTGCGGCGGGCCCGGCTCGTTCATGTCCTGTTCACGCGTAGTCAGGCCAGTACACAGCGCCTTCCTCCAACCGGGTCAGTCACGGAAACCATGAAGGAGTTGGCTGGTCGACCCGGCCATCTTGTAGATTCGTATGAACGGAGGCCATCAGTAACCTCCTCGTTTTCCTGTGGAAACGTAGGAAACAGCCTGGCAATCAAAGAATGCGATTCCAAAGCGGTTACTGACTGACCGCCGCAGCGTCCCGGACCCCGGGGCGGGGTCGACGACAGGACCGGCGGCAGGTCCTCTCCACCACATCCCTTCACGATTCATCGTAGATTTCGAGACAGAGAACGGCGGCGACGAGATGCGGCTGCGCGCACTGCTGGACACCGATGCGCTGGGCCTCAGGCTCCTCGGCGGCGAGGACGAGCTGGACCGCACGGTGCGGGGTGTCATGACCACCGACCTGCGGGACCCCAGCCGCTACCTCTCCGGGGGCGAGCTGGTGCTGACGGGCCTGGCCTGGCGCCGGGACGCGGCGGACTCCGACCCGTTCGTGCGCATCCTGGTGCAGGCCGGGGTGACCGCGCTCGCGGCCGGCGAGGCGGAGCTGGGCGAGGTCCCGGAGGACCTGGTGGCGGCCTGTGCCCGACAGCGGCTCCCGCTGTTCGCCGTGCACGAGTCGGTGGCCTTCGCGACGATCACCGAGCACGTCGTGCGGCAGGTCTCCGGCGAGCGCGCCGGCGACCTCGCGGCCGTGGTCGACCGGCACCGCCGGATGATGACGTCCGGGCCGACGGGCGGCGGCCCGGACGTGGTCCTGGACCTGCTCGGCTCCGACCTGGACCTGCGCGCCTGGGTCCTGTCACCCACCGGCCGGCTCATCGCGGGCCCGAAGCCGACGGGCCCGAAACCGGCCGGACCGGCCCTGCCGCCCGACGTGTGCGCGAAGCTCGCGGCGGAACACCTCGCGGCCGTCCGCACGGGTCGGCGCGGACCGCACCGGGTGATCGTGGGCCAGACGACGTACTCGCTGTTCCCCATCCGCAGCAACGGCGGCCGTGCTCCTCAGACAGTGCAGAAGGCGTCGCCCTCGCGTACCTCTCAGGCATCGCACACCTCGCCGGTCCCATCGGCCTCCGGGGTCGCAGGGACCCCAGGAGTCTCACCGCTGTCGCGGGACGTGCGCGAGAGCGTGCTGTCGGACTGGCTGCTGGCCGTCGAGGCGGACGCCGGGGAGTGGGCGGACGAGCGCCTCGACCTGCTCCAGGGCGTCACCCAGCTCATCGCGGTCGAGCGGGACCGCCGGGACGCGGCGCGCACCGTGCGCAGACGCCTCGCGCAGGAGGTGCTGGAGCTGGTCCGGACGGGCGCGGCCCCGGCGGAGATCGCGGCCCGGCTGCGGGTGGCCGCGCCGGTGCTGCTGCCGGGTCTGGGAGCCGCCCCGCACTGGCAGGTGGTCGTGGCCCGCGTCGAGTGGGACGACGGCGATCTGGAGCCGGGCCCGGTCGCTCAGGCGCTCCTGGAGGAGATCCTGGTCGACCCGCTCGCCGACGGCCCCGAGCCCTCCGACCGCATCGCCGTGGCGCACACGGGCGACGAGGCCATCGCGCTGGTCCCGCTGCCCGCGGTGTCGAGCGCGCACGACAGCTCCGGGACGGGCGTCCTCGCCGACGCGCTCCTGGCGGCCGTACGGGAACCGCTTTCGTCCGGGCTCGACGGCGACGGACGGCTCACGGTGGGCGTCAGCGCGGCCGTGCACTCCGCCGAGGGGCTGCGCGGGGCGCTGGAGGAGGCACGGCATGCTCGGCGGGTGGCCGCGGCCCGACCCGGCCGGGTCTGCGCGGCCGGCCATCAGGAGCTGGCCTCGCACGTCCTGCTGCTGCCGTTCGTCCCCGATGATGTGCGCAGAGCGTTCACTGCACGTCTTCTGGACCCCCTGCGCGACTACGACCGACGCCACCGCGCCGAGCTGATCCCGACGCTGGAGGCGTTCCTCGACTGCGACGGTTCGTGGACCCGATGCGCCTCCCGTCTGCATCTGCACGTCAACACACTGCGCTACCGGATCGGGCGGATCGAGCAGTTGACGAGCCGTGACCTTTCGCGGCTGGAGGACAAGCTGGACTTCTTCCTTGCGCTGCGCATGAGCTGACAGCAGAACGTCGGCGGACCGACGGCGCGACGATGGCGGACAGACAGCACGCCGACCGTCAGCCGACTGCGCAACCGATAGCTGGCCGACACCGGTTACTACCCCTCAGTCACCAGCCGCCGAAACCTCTGGCGACCGAGATCCCACGACTTTGTGAAATCCTTCACCCGCCCCCTTGGCCCGGTGCCGCCATTCGTGCTGAGATGCGCGCACCACTCAAAGCTCGATGGCGCGCTGGGCCTGTCCTTCGGATCAGGTCGGAGTCGGGGGCACGGTGCCTTGCGTCGCCCACGAGCTGATCCGCAGGACAGGACCTTGGGGAGGGCAACGTGGCGTACAGCGCCATGTCCGGTACCGGAACGACCTCAGGTGACGATCCCCTCCAGACCGCGGTGTGGCGGTTGCGCTCGCGTGCCTGCTGGGCCGACGCGGCGGCGCTGATCCCGCCGGACACCGCGACGGGCTCGATCCAGCGGGCCGCACTGCTCGTGGAGCGGTGCCTGTACACCGAGCAGGGCTGGCAGGACGCCGAGGACGCGCTACGGATCGCGGAGGCGCTGGCCCACGACGACGAGGAACGGGGCGCGGCCGCGTGCGAGCGGGGGCAACTCGCCTACGCGGCAACGCTGCACGGCGTGCGCGACCGGGTGGACGAGGCGCGGGCCGCGCTCGGCCGGGCGGCGGCGCTGATCCCGCCGGACGCGGCGGGCAGAGCACTGCTGGACTTCCGCCGAGGCCTGCTCGCCGAGAACATCTCCCGTTCCCCGCAGGCCGCGAGGGCCGCATACCGGCGCGCCCACACGGCCGCCGCGGCGCACTCGGACTCGCTGCTGCTCTCCTTCACCTGGCGCCACCTCGCCGGACTCGCCCTGCGCGACGGCGAGTTGGCGGAGGCCAGGCACGGCTTCGCCGAATCCCTGCGCATCCGGGAGGAGTTGGGCTACCTGGTGGGCACCGCTCCGGCGCTCGCCTCGCTTGCGGACGCGGAAGTCGAGCCGGAGGCCTCGCGGTTGCGGGAGGAGGCACGCCGGCTGTTCCGCCTGCTGGGAGGCGTACCGACCTGGCTGGCAAGGCAGTTGGCACCACCGACGGCCCCGAGCCCGTCCGGGGTGTGAGGGGGCCGATCCGGGTGCCGGCCACGCGAGCGGGTCATGGGGAGGACGGGGGCACGGGGATCGCGGCGCACAGGACGAGACCACGGTAGGCCGCAGCCAACGACGGCGCGGCCAACGGGGGCGCAGCCGACGACGGCACACCCGACCGGAGCGCAACGGACGGAGCCGCAGTGCACGCGGCCACAGTCGGCGGGGGCAGCGACCGGGGGCCCGGGGGACATCTGGGCCGCGGCGAGCGGGGGCAGAGCGCGTGGACGCAGGAAGACAGGGCCTCAGCGGCCGGAATCACGGCACGCGCAGGCGGAGAGGTGGGCCGCGGCAGGCGAGAGCGGATCACGGCGGGGGAGACAGCGCAGGGCGCAGCGCAACGGGTGCCGCCGTATCGCGAGCGGAGCGAAAGGGCCTCGGAGGCCACGGGAGCCTCGGCTTGCGGGCTTGCGGGCTTGCGGGCCTCTCGGGCTTGCGGGCCTCTCGGGCATGCGGGCCTCTCGGGCATGCGGGCCTCTCGGGCATGCGGGCCTCTCGGGCATGCGGGCCTCTCGGGCATGCGGGCCTCTCGGGCATGCGGACCTCTCGGGCATGCGGGCCTCTCGGGCATGCGGGCCTCTCGGGCATGCGGGCCTCTCGGGCTTGCGGGCCTCTCGGGCTTGCGGGCCTCTCGGGCTTGCGGGCCTCGGAAAGGTGGCGCCGCCACCGGTCTCGTCAGCCGCTCGCGCCCGCGAAGTGCTCCCGCATCAACGCCTGCACGGCGTCCAGCTCTCCCGCCGTCAACGCCTCCAGCAGCGCCATGTGCTCGGCCGCGTCGGCGACGAGATCCGCCCGCCCCCGCCGCACCGGAGCGCCGACCAGCGGCCACTGCGAACGCCGGTGCAGATCCTCGGCGATCCCGACCAGCTGCTCGTTGCCGGACAGGGCGAGCAGCGACCGGTGGAAGACCCGGTCGGCCTCCGCGTACGTGGCCCGGCAGCCGGACGCCGCCGCGCGCACGCTCGCCTCGGCGAGGGGCCGCAGCTCCGCCCACCGCTCGGCGGGCACCGTCCGGGCGAGCCGCAGCATCACGGGAACCTCGATCAGCGCCCGCACCTCGGCCAGCTCGGCCAGCTCTCGCGTGCCCCGTACGATCACCCGGAACCCGCGGTTGGGGACGACCTCGACGGCGCCCTCCAGCGCGAGCTGCTGCATCGCCTCCCGGACCGGCGTCGCCGAGACCCCGAAGCGTTCGCCGAGCACCGGCGCGGAGTACACCTCGCCCGGCACCAGTTCCCCGCCGACGAGCGCGGTGCGCAGGGCGTCGAGGATCTGGCCGCGCACCGAGGCACGCTGGACGACCGGCCGGGGACGCGGAATCGGGATCTCGCTGTGGGTGTGCTCACCGCGCGCGGTCCCCGAAGGGCCGCACCGCTCGCGGTCCGCACCGTCGCCGTACTCGACGGACCCGGCGTTCATGGCAGGTCCCGCGGACCCTGCGGACCCGGCGGGACCGGCAGGCGCACCAGACCCCGGCGACCCGACCGACCCGGTGCGCGACTGCGCCGGCACCCGGGCACGGCCGTCGACCTGCTGCGGAACCGGTTTCCCCATACCGGTGGAGCCGTGCGCTCCCTGCTCCACGGGGCCTCCTTACGGCCTTGTCGGTACTTGGGGTCATTACGGCGGGTTGCTACTCGTCCGTCAAGCACCTTAGGCGCAGTGGCCGCCAGTTCAAATCCCGACGACACCGGGTAAGGTAAGGCTTACCTTCAATCGCACCCGAAACGGCGGTCCCGGCATGCCCACAGCCCCGTCGACCACAGCCCCGTCGGCCACGGCGGAGGCCTACGCCCGCCTCACGGAGGCCTACCCAGGCCTGACCGTCACGGAGCTGGGAGTCGTGGAACCGTTTCCCCGGGGCGGGGGCTGGGTCACGGCGGCCGAGCTCGCGGAGGGCCGAGCAGCCCTGGACGCCTTCCTCGCATGGGACGACGCGCAGGTCGTCCGCGACTACGGCCGACCGGCGCGTCCCGACGTGGTCGCGAGCTTCGGACTGCACCGGTACGCCTGGCCCGCCTGCCTGCTGATCACCGTCCCCTGGTTTCTGCAGCGCCGAGTGCCGCGTTTCCCCGTGACGCACGTCTCGTACGACCGCACGGGCGACGGCATGCGGATGGCCGTCCGTCCGCCGTCCTCCTTCGCCTGCCTGCCGGGGGACCCGGGGGCGCTGCTGCCCGGCGCCCGGGTGGTCCCCGACGAGGAGGCGCTGCGGGCGGAGGTGCGAGCGGCGGTGGCCGAGCACCACGAGCCGCTGCTCGCCGGCTTCGGGCCGCGTGCCCGGCGGCGCGGCCGGGCCCTGTGGGGCATGGTGACCGACGAGATCGTCGAGGGGCTCTGGTACATCGCCGACCTGCTCGGCGGGGACGAGCCGGAGCGGGCGCGACGGGAGCTGGAGCTGTTGTTGCCGGGCGCCACGCAGCCCTACGTCGGCTCCGCGGCCTTTCGCGAGTTGACGGGCCCGAACGGCGAGGCGCTGCCCACCCGGGACCGCGCGAGCTGCTGCATGTTCTACACGGTGCGCCCCGAGGACACCTGCGTCACCTGCCCGCGCACCTGCGACGCGGACCGGGTCGCCAAGCTCACCGCGACGGCGTCCGCAGGCAGTTGAGTAACGCTCAGATACCGCTTCCCCTCGGGTCACCCCTCGTGGGCGGAAGGGCGCGGAGAGTCCCGTAGGATCACCCGGACGAGGCTCCCCAACGGTTACAAGCGATTCACAACTTCCTCACCCGCCACGGGAACTTTCCGTGGAACCACTCGTATGGGTAGTCTTATTCGAACTCAACTCCCGCCCCTCAAGCGGCAGTTCGAGCAGAACGTCGCCTTGGGCATCCCCTTGCACCTCCTTGGCGGCCTCTTGCCCCGAAACCCCCTGAGGGACGGCGGGATTGGGCCACTATGGCGGGCGTTACGCCCTATCCCAATGCAAGGGACCCCAGATGAGACTTACCGACATATCGCTGAACTGGTTGCTTCCGGGCGCCGTACTCCTCCTGGGCATGCTGGCGGCGGTTGCGGTGCTGGCGCGCGGCAAGCGCCCCTCGGGGAAGGACACGAGCGGCGAAGACTCGTGGGAGCGCAGCGAGGAGCGCCGCAGGCGCAAGGAGGCCATATACGGCACAGCCTCCTACGTCCTTCTGTTCTGCTGTGCGGCCGTCGCCGCCGCGCTCTCCTTCCACGGCCTGGTCGGGTTCGGCGAGCAGAACCTCGGCCTGACCGGCGGCTGGGAATACCTGGTGCCGTTCGGCCTGGACGGCGCGGCGATGTTCTGCTCCGTGCTCGCGGTGCGCGAGGCCAGCCACGGTGACGCGGCTCTCGGCTCCCGGATACTCGTATGGACTTTCGCGGGCGCGGCGGCCTGGTTCAACTGGGTGCACGCGCCCCGGGGCCTGGACCACGCGGGCGCCCCGCACTTCTTCGCCGGCATGTCGCTCTCGGCCGCCGTCCTCTTCGACCGGGCCCTGAAGCAGACCCGCCGCGCCGCGCTGCGCGAGCAGGGTCTCGTGCCCCGTCCGCTGCCGCAGATCCGTGTGGTCCGCTGGGTGCGCGCCCCCCGTGAGACGTACAAGGCGTGGTCGCTGATGCTGCTGGAGAACGTGCGCAGCCTGGACGAGGCCGTCGAGGAGGTCCGCGACGACAAAGCCCGCAAGGAGGAGACCAAGCTGCGCCGTCGCGACCAGCAGCGGGTCGAGCGGGCGCACCTGAAGGCGATCAGCCGAGGCAACGGACGCTTCCCCGGCCGCGGCGGTGGCGGCGGCGGAAGCCGTCAGGTGGAGGCCCAGGCCGCGCTGGAGCGCGCCACGGCCGAGCGGGTTTCCGCGGAGCCCGCCATAGCGAACTCCGCGGAGCAGCTGCCCGTGCGCTCGCGGCCCTCCCTGCAGCCCGCGCGCCACGGTTCCGCTTCCTCCGACTCGTTCACCGTTGATCTCACCGCGGAGGACGACACCATGGCCCTGCCGCGCCTCGACTCCCTGGAGCGCAAGCTCAAGGACCTGGAGCAGCAGTTCGGCTGACGGACCGACAGGCCCGACGGGAAGGGGGCGCGACCACGACGGTCGCGCCCCCTTCCCGTTGCGCGTCCATGCGCTCTGCAACGCTCACGCGGCTCCGGCGTCCAGCTCGAACCAGACGACCTTCCCGGCGCCGTGCGCCCGTACGCCCCAGGTGTCCGCGAGGGATTCCACCAGGACCAGGCCCCGGCCGTGCGTGCCCTCGTCGGTACTCTGCACACTCGGCCGAGGGCGGCGGGCCGCCGAGTCCCGCACCTCCACCCGCAGGCCGGACGGTGAGACGGTGGCCGTCAGGACCGCGTCGTCGTCGGTGTGCACGAGCGCGTTGGTGACGAGTTCGCTGGTGAGCAGTTCCGCCGTCTCCGACCGGCCGGGCTTCCCCCAGTCCCGCAGCAGCTCCCGCAGCGCCCTGCGCGCCTCGGGCACCGCCCGCAGGTCCGCCCGCCCGAGTCTGCGGCTGAGCTGCGACGCCCGGTCCTGCTCCACCGCATACTCGGCCGCGTACTCCGCGGCCTCTTCGGTCGCGCCCTCGCCTGCTTCGCCCGCCGCCCCCGTCCGTCTCGTCGCCGAGGTGCCCGCGATCGTCGTCGGACCGCTTCCTCGTGCCTGCCTCTCCATGACCCCCGCCCGCGTGTCGATGTCGGTTCCCCTCCTGCTCGAACACGTTCACGGGGATCCTTGCCCGGTCGACAGCGGGCCAGTCATGTCGAATCATCAACGACCGGGTGTTCGGCCATGTTCGGCCGGTCCTCCGAGGCACTCCCGGAGTGGGCGGTCGGGGCAAGTACCGGGCCGAGCGCGCCGTCCGAGCCGCCGCGGAGGGCGCCGTCCACGACGACCGGGCCCTGGTACAGGCGTGTCCGGAGCGGGCGATGCGTCGGTTCGAGCGTCGTGTGCGGTGTGTGGCGGGTGGGCCGGTGGTCGTGCCCGCTCGGCAGGGGCCGGCCGGGCCGGCGCCCGTCGAGCAGGCCCTTCCGACGGCGCGTCAGTTGTCCGCGACCGCCTTCGAGTGGGGAACACCCCAGGTGGACGAGCCCGTCGGCGGTCGGCTGGGCAGGCGCCCGGGGAGCGGACGGGCCGGCGGGGACGAGCCGCGATCGGCTCCGGTCGCGACGACGAGCGAGACGGTTTCCGGGCGGAGGGGATGCCGTACGACGGCGCGGACGTACCCGTGAACGGCGCGCACCCGCGCAACCGGCACGCGACGGGAGCCTCCCCCGCGAGCGGAGGTGAGCCGGCGCATCCGCCCTTCGAGGCGGCCCCCGACCCGGCCGTCACCCACACCTTCGAACCTACACACCTGGGTCACGCATCGACCGTCCGTCATCGCCCCGTCGAGCGATTCGCCGCTGCCGATCCCGTCGTACTCGGGGAAGGCGAGGGGCAGTTGGTGCTGGGCATCGGGACGGGCCGGGATGCCGGGGTACCCTTTCCCGACCGCCGATTCTCTTACGGCAAAGGCTGCCGGACGCCGTCATCCGCACCGCGCGTTCCCTCTGGCCGCGAGGTTGGCCGGAATGCGCTGGTCCTCATCCGGGCATTGTCCAGCTGCCCTCGATCCCCGTCGTGCCGATGTGGAAGATCTTGTGGCCTCGGGTCATGTCGACGATCAGCTCGGTGGTCTGGCCGCTGCCCCAGGTGAGCGTGACGACGGCCTCCGTGTGGTTCGCCGTGCCGTTGTCCGTGACCTTCCACGCGAGCGGCACGTTCTGGGCCCGCAGGACGCCGTCGGCGTGGTTCTCGTCCTCCCAGGCCGTCAGTTCCTTCTGGAAGGCCGGGGTGAGGTAGTGCTTGCGGAGTTCGTCCGCGAGCTTGCCGCCGCCCTCGTCGGTCACCGCGTCGATGTAGGCGCCGTAGAAGTCCGCGATGCGGGTGATGTCGTCGGACGGCTTTCCGCTGACGCTGCGCGGGCTGCCTGCGGACGCCTGGGCCGTCACCCCGAGCCCCAGCGCCAGGGCGAGGCCGACGGCCAGGGCGCTGCGGCGGCGAGTGGTGCGAAGGCGGGCCACGCTCTTGCCGGTCCCGCCGGTCCCGCCGGTCTTGCTGGTCTTGCTGGTCCCGCCGGTCTTGCTGGTCTTGCTGGTCCCGCCGGTCTTGCTGGTCTTGCTGGTCTTGCTGGTCTTGCTGGTCATGTGCGTGTTCCCCGTGAGTCTCGTATGTCTGTCGGTGACTGAGTGGCCATGTGGGGCCGCCGCCCCTCCCGACCCCCGTGGCGGGAGGGCGGCGGCCCCGGCTTTTCTCAGTGGTCCTCCGGGTCTCGGGGTCAGTGGAGCTTGTTGACGGCCATGACGGTCGTCTTCTTGAAGGCCTTCACCGGGGCGTCCCCGAAGTCGCCCAGCCGGCCCCAGTCCACGACGGTCACCGTCGTGCCGTCCCGGCCGACGGAGAGGAGGCGGATGTCGGTCGCACCCCAGGACGTCTCGGTGTGCAGGCCGTAGACGTGGGCGCCCTCTTCGACGTTCAGCTTCCCGTAGTCCTTGAGCGTGGCCTCGACCTCCGGGTCCGCCTCCTCGATCCACCGGGCGCAGGACTTGATGTCCTGGTTGATCCGCGAGTACCGGCCCTTCGCCGCGCTGACGCTCGACAGCTCGACGCCGACCTGACGGGCGCTGGTGTCGAGATCGGTGCGGAAATCCCGGTACCAGGAGTCCCGGCCATCGCCCAGCGCCTTGCCGAGGCAGCGGTCCGCCTCCACCTCGGGTGAGGCGCCGGCGGTGATCGCGCCGGCCGTCCAGGACGAGCCGGCGTGCGGCGGCAGGTCGGCGGCCGAGAGGAAACCGGGCGGCTGCGGGACGGCGGCCCCTGCCGGTGCGGCGAGTACGGCGCCGAGGGCGAGGCCCGCGGCCGTGAGTGCGGTGAGCCCGGTCAGCGTGGCGGCTCGGGTGCGCTTGGGCATGGGTGTCCCCCGTGAGTGAGTGCATGAGTGCGGGTGTGGGTGTGGAAGCGGTGCAGGTGTGGATCGTCGCGGCGGGGCCGGTCGGGTGGTCGGTCCGTCCGGCCTGGTCGGTGCGACACCAAGAGCATCGGCCGTCTGCACGGCTCGCTGCAACGGCCTTCGCCCGATCGGCTGCGGTGGAACCATCCCAGCCCATCTGACGTGCAGGTATATGAGTGCCTGGGATGACCGACCGGGCCGGACGAGCACGGGGGAACGGTGTCGACCGACGAAGGTGTGGGCGATGTGACCGAGTTCGCGGCGCTGCTGACGGAACTGAAGGGGCGGACGGAACGCAGCTACGGCTCCCTCGCGCGCCGACTCGGCATGAACACCTCAACGTTGCACCGGTACTGCGCCGGAGAAGCGGTTCCACAGGATTTCGCCCCCGTGGAACGCCTCGCGGAGTTCTGCGGGGCGACACCGGAGGAGCGTCTCGAACTGCACCGTCGGTGGCTGCGAGCGGTGGCGGCACGGCAGCGGCCCCGGGGCACGGCGGCAGCTACGGAAACCCGGGCCTCGGCGGTTACGGAAACTCGGGAACCGGGTCAGAAACAGGTGCCGGTACCGCGCCGCCGTTGGTATCGGCACCGTCGCACCACGGTCCTCGTCGGTGTCGCCTGCGCGCTCCTCGCCACCCTGGGCACGCTGTCCGCGCTGCCCGGCGGCGGCCACCCGTCGGCCTCCGACGGCCCGGCCCGGTCAGCAGGGTCCTCCGCCGGTCCGTCCGGCGCGACGACGCCTCCACGCCACTCCCCCACACCCACCGCAAGCACCACCGCCTCCTCCACTCCCGGCACCGCGTCAACCGCACCCGGCTCCGGCTCGGGCTCCGCCCCCGGCAGAACCTCCCCCTCCTCGAACGCAGCCCCGGGCGGCGGCAAGGCCTCGGCCCCCGGCACGGGCGTCCCGCTCGCCTGGACCGCCGACTCCCAGGTCTGGGCATTCGGCTGCGCTCACGACTACGTCATCGGCAGACCACCGGCACAGGTTCCGCCGCCCCCGGCGGAGCAGGACGCCGGGCCCTGGGCATCGGCCCAGGGAGCGGTGCACGGGCGGGAGACCAACGTGGAGATCTCGGTGCAGGGCCGAAGCTCCACGGCCGTCGTGCTGACGGCGTTGCGCGTGCGGGTCGTCGGCCGTGCCGCACCGGCGTCGGGCACGGCGTACGCCATGGACCAGGGCTGCGGCGGCTCGCTGAGCAAGCGGTACTTCTCGGTCGACCTGGACAAGGACCGCCCCGTCGCGCACTCGGTCGCCGGGAACGACGCGGGCACGCCGATCCCGGCGGTGAGTCTGCCGTACCGCGTGTCCAGTGAAGACCCGGAGGTGCTGCTGGTCACGGCGCGGACCGAGTCGTGCGACTGCAACTGGTACCTCGAACTCGACTGGTCCTCCCAGGGCCGCACCGGCACGGTCCGCATCGACGACCACGGCCGTCCGTTCCGCACGAGCAGCATCAAGGGCCTGCCCCGCTACTGGTACGGCTCGGACGACGGGGAGCGCAAGTGGGTCCCGGTCACGGGCTGACGCGCTCACGCCTCCCAGACGGCCGCCGCCGTGCGGTCGTCGGCGTAGCCCTTCACTCTCACCTGGGTGTCGGCGAGGAAGGCCGCGAGACCGGGCGGGGTGGGCCCCGACCAGCGTTCCGTCAGGTGCGCGGACAGGTCGGGCTCACCGCGCAGGGGTTCGGCGAGCCCGCCTGTGCACATCAGGAGCGTGTCACCCGGTCGGGCTACGGAGGCGCGGAAGCGGAAGGGCTCCCGGGGCGGTTCGGGATCGGGGTCGTAGGGGTTCGCAGGTGTGGGGATGCCCAGGTCCATCGTCAGCCGGTCGCCCTCGGGCGTCTCCGCCGGAAGGGACCCGAACCCGACGACCGGCTCGCCGACGACCTCGCCCACCCGGGGCTCGATGTCCCGCCACACTCCGCCGCGCAGCCGGAACAGTCCACCGGCGCCGACGCCGAAGAAGACACGCGTACGGCAGTCGGGGTCTGCGGGCAGGAGCAGGCAGCGCAGGGTGGCCGCGTACTCGTCGGGTTCCAGGCCCTGTTCGGCGGCGCTGGCGCGGAGCCGTCCGAGGCTGCGGTCGGTGAGCCGGTGCAGGCCGGACTTCAGGTCGCCGCGCCGGGCAGCCCTTATGTCCTCGGCGAGCCGGACATGACTGCGGCCCACGGCCCGCCCGATCCATCGGCACGCCTCGGCGGCCGCCCGATGCGCTCCCGGGGTCGCCCTGGCGCCGGTGGCCATCGCGACCAGGATCAGCGCGTGCTCGCCCGAGCCGAAGCGGGCGGTGAGGAGCGAGTCACGGCGCGGCTCTCCGCGGTACCGCGCGGAATCCCCACGCACGGACGCGGCCCGCAGCGCGAGAGTCCCGTACCGGGCCCCGTCCAGGACGGTGTCGGCGACCAGATCGTCCAACTCGTCCGGATCGGCGGGCGGCAGGGCGGTGGGCTCGGCGTCGTAGGTGGGCGGCCCGGAACCGACGTACGCCTTCAGGATCGGGAGGGGAGGGTGGGCCGGGAGAGCCGGCAGAGCGGGGAGGGCGACAACGGTGGGGAGATGGTCGTGCCCGGAATCGAGCGCACGCCCGCTGGCGGGAGCGCGTTCGAGGATGGGAGCGCGTTCGGGGGTGGGCGGGGCGAAGGGGGCGACCGCCGAGCCGTGGGCGGAGGCCGTGGGGGCGTTCGGGGGTGGCGGCGCGTGGGCCGGAGCGGGTGGCGTCACGGGTGCGGGCGGCGGCACGAGGGGGGCGGAGGAGGGCCTGGGAGGCGTGGTCGCCGAGATCGCGGACGGGGTGGACGCGGCCGGTGCGGCCGGTGGCACGGGTACGGAAGGCTCCGCCGGGGGTTCGGCGATCGCCGACGCCGACGATGTCTCCGTGGGCATTCCGTCGCCGGTCGTGGAGGTGACCGGGCCGTGCGGCGCACGCTCGGCGAACCCCGGCGGCAGCGGGCCGGGCGGAAAGTTCGTCGGCTCCGGCGGCGTGTCAGCCGGCGGCTCCCAGGGGGCCCGGTGACGCTGCGGCGGACGGGCACCCGGGGCGGCGTCAGCGGCGGCAGCGCCCACGCCGACCTCGACGCCGTCGGACCGCTCGGTGTCGCCAGGCTCCGCACCTCGGCCGCCGGCGTCACGCCTCGGGCCGGAACCCGCATGGCGTTCGACGTCGGAACCGGTTACCGGCGCGACGCCCCACCCGAGATCCCCCCTGACCTCGTGCCAGACGCTGTCGTCGGGGTCAGCAGCGGCGCCCTGATCGACGTCGGCCTCATCGGCGACCCCGCCGTCCCACCCACCGGCGGACGCGGCATCGGACCTGGTATCGGACTTGGCGTCGGCCCCGGCAGCGAATCGGCCCCGAGGCTGCGGCGCGGCAGGTGTCACCTCCGGCCTCGCGTCCCCGTCCTGCGGGGAGCTCCACCAATCGGTCCGCGCGCCGGGACCGGGCTGTCCTTCCCCGCGCGGCGCCGGTACCGCGCGGGCGGCGCCGGAGGCTGCCTCGTCGTCCGGGCCGCCTGCCGGATCCCGTGCGACGGCCGCGTCCCACCGGCCCGCCGAGTCCCCCGCACCGCCCCGGTCAGGGGCCCCCGCACCGACGTCGTCCTCCGCGTCTGCGCCCGCGCTCGCGCTCGCGCCGACGCCCGTCGCCCCGCCCGCGGAGCGCACCGCTCCGGCGGCCGAGGCGAAGCGGTCGTCCAGGGATTCGGTGGCGGGCGCGGGACCCGTGTCCTCGGTGGAGTCGTCGTACAACTGCCCCCACCAGTCGTCCTCGTGACCGGTGGCCCTTCCCCCCTGCTGGCTCATGCCCCTAATTGTCCACCGCACGGGCCATATGAGAACGGGGCATCAGGAAAATGCGTCACGGCACGGGTATCGCACAGGATGTCGAGCGACGCCCGGAACAGCAGTGCGACGCGAGGTGCGACAGGGGTCGCCGGACGGTTCCACCCCCCACGGGAGAACCGTCCGGCGACACGGGTGACCCCGGCTCAGATCCCCTGCGCCCCTGCGCGTCATGAGCCCGGATCACGTTCTCGAAAGACCTCGATGCCCCGACTTCGTGGTCGGTCGGCCCGAGTGTCCACGGCGTTCCTGGAGTTCCGCTGTGGATGATCAGTGGATGATCACATGTTCCCGCCGTGGCCACACCTTGGCAGAGTGACCGGCGGTACGGCGATGATGTGCGGCGGCGGGTTTACGCCGTGGCTGTTTCCCGCCACTCATGGATGTGGGAAACGGATGTCGGACGGACGTGATGCGGACGCCGGACAGGCACCGACGGACGCCGTACCGACGTCTTACGGCCGCCATGTGGCTGCCGTGTAGCTGCCATGTCGATGTATGCGGATGTATGCGGATGTCAGAAGGAGGGACGGCAGCCGATGCTGGGAGCGATAGGGCTCGACGAGACGCATGAGTCGGCGTACCGGGCACTGGTGTCCGTGGGCGCCGCCGACGTGCCGGATCTCGCACGCCGGCTGACGCTCGGCGAGAACGACACGGAACGTGCGCTGCGTCGGCTGGAACGGCACGGGCTCGCCGCCCAGTCCTCGGGCCGCCCCGGCCGCTGGGTCGCCGCGCCTCCGGGCGTCGCGCTGGGCGCGCTGCTCACCCAGCAGCGTCACGAGCTGGAGAAGGCGGAACTGGCGGCGGCCCTGCTCGCGGAGGAGTACCGGGCGGCCGCGGCGGAACCCGCGGTGCACGATCTGGTCGAGGTGGTGACGGGCGCCGCCGCCGTCGCCCAGCGTTTCCTGCAGATCCAGCTCGGGGCGAGCGAGGAGGTGTGCGCGCTCGTCAGCGGCACCACGGTGGCCGTGACCGGCAGCGAGAACGACGCGGAGGAGCGGGCGGCCGCCCGCGGGGTGCGCTTCCGCGTCGTACTGGAACGGGCCGTGCTCGACCAGCCGGACGGCATGACGGAGCTGACCGCCGCGCTGGGCCGGGACGAGCAGGTCCGGGTGGTGGACGAGGTCCCGACGAAGCTGGTGGTCGCCGACCGCTCGCTCGCCCTGGTGCCGCTGACCGGCCGCTCGGCGGAGCCCGCCGCGCTGGTGGTGCACGCCAGCGGGCTGCTGGAGTTGCTGTCGGGCCTGTTCGAGTCGGTGTGGCGGGAGGCGCTGCCGCTGCGCCTCGGCGCGGCCGGCGTCGCCGAACAGGACCCTGACGGCCCCGACGCCGCCGACCTGGAGATCCTGTCCCTGCTGCTGGCCGGGATGACGGACGCGAGCGTCGCCAAGCAACTCGACCTGGGACTGCGGACCGTGCAGCGCCGGGTGAAGAGACTGATGGAGTTGACGGGAGTCACGACCCGACTGCAATTGGGCTGGCACGCGTACGAACGCGGCTGGGTGACCCGGGAGCGCTGACGGCACCGGCGCGACCCGTCCGGCCGCACCTCTTGACCTGCGTGTTCTCTCCGACTCGGGCACCCTGGGCAGATGGGAGTGTGGGAACTCCTGCTGGTCGGACTGGTCATTCTGCTCGGCCTGTGCGGAGTGCTGGTGCCCGGCGTGCCGGGATCGTGGCTGGTGTGGGCCGCGGTCCTGTGGTGGGCGCTGGAGGATCCGCGGCCGGTCGCCTGGGCCGTGCTGGTCGGCGCCACGGTGGCCCTGTTCCTGTCCCAGGTGGTGCGCTGGGCCCTGCCGCCCCGCCGGCTGCGCACGAGCGGCGCGACCCCTCGGATGGCTGCGTACGCGGGGCTCGGCGCGCTCCTCGGCTTCGTCCTGCTCCCCGTGGTCGGCGCGATCCCCGGCTTCATGGGCGGCATCTACCTCTCCGAACGCCTCCGCCTGGGCCGCCACGGCGAGGCCCGGGCGGCCCTGCGCACGGCGATGCGCTCAGGCGGCTGGAGCGTCCTGGCGGAACTGTTCACCTGCCTGCTGATCGCGGGGGCGTGGCTGGGGGCGGAGATATGGGGCTGACGCCCCTTGGCCACGCCATCCGGCGACACTCGCCCCAGCCGACGGAAACCGCGTCGGAACCCGTATTCGACGACTGTCAGGTCGCGTCTGTCCGGAGCGCCCCCTCCAGGGTCAGCAGCCGCACCTTGCGGTCCAGGCCGCCCGCGTAGCCCGTCAGGGAGCCGTCCGCGCCGATCACGCGGTGGCAGGGGCGCACGATCAGCAGCGGATTCGCGCCGATCGCCCCGCCCACGGCCCGGACGGCCATCCGCGAGGCGCCGATGCGCGCCGCGACCTCGCCGTACGTCGTGGTCGCCCCGTAGGGGACGGAGTCGAGGGCGGCCCACACCCGCTCACGGAAGGCGGTGCCCTCGCTGCGCAGCGGGAGCCGGAACTCCTTCAGGTCGGCGGCGAAGTAGGCGTCGAGCTGCTCCTCGGCGGCGCGGAAGGGGCCGGGGTCGTGCAGCCGGCCCTCCCGGACGGTCCGTCCGCCCTTCTGACCGGGCACGGACAGGGAGGTCAGCGCTCCGTCGGGGTCGGCGGTGAGCAGCAGGGACCCGAGCGGGCTCGCCACGCTGGTCCAGTACGTCCGGCCGTGGGTCGGGTCGTGGTTCGGGTCGTGGTTCGGGGAGTGGCGCAGGCCGACGGTCGGGTCGACGGCCTGGTCGTGGGTCAGGTCGTGGGTCAGGTCGTCGGTCATCGTTCCTCCGCGGCGTGCAGGTGGTGCAGGGCATAGGTGCGCCAGGGGCGCCAGGTGTCGGGGACGTCCGCGCCGGGCGGCGCGACGTCGGGGTCGCCCAGGGCGCGGGCGCGGATCGCCGCAACGGTACGCGCGTCCAGCCCGGGCAGCGCGAGCAGCGCTTCCTGGGCGTCGTCCCGGTCGATGCCCGGGTCCAGCCGGACGGTGCCGTCGGCGAGGGCGGCGGCGAGCGCGCCCAGGGGGGAGTCGGGCTCGGACTCCGCCAGGACGGCCGGCTCGGGGAAGAGGTGGGTGAGGGTGCCGCAGGGCGCGTCGAGGGCCTTGCCGTAGGCGCGGACGAGCCGTTCCGCCTCCGCCCGCCCCACCAGCGCCCGCACCGCGTGCTCCTCCGGGTCGGCGGCCCCCGGCGCGCGCAGACCGGGCCGGACGGCGACCAGCGGGGCGAGCCGTGGATCGGCGCCGAGCCGCTCGTCGACGGCGTACGGGTCGGCGTCGAGGTCGAACAGCCGTCGCAGCCGCTGGACGGCGGTGGTGAGGTCACGGAGGTCGGTGAGGTGCAGCCGGGCGTCGAGCCAGCCTCCGGCATGGACGGCCGAGACCGCCCGGCCGGGGTCGCCCGCCCGCTCGTCGACGGCGACGATCCCGCTGCCGTACGGCAGCCGCAGCGTACGGCGGTAGGTGCGCCGGCCGACCGGGCCGCTCATCTCCTCCACCCCGGCCACGGCCTCCCGTCGGAGCAGATCGAACACGGTGCCCGCGTGGTAGGGGCCCCGGTGGGCGAGCCGCAGCGGGATACCTGCGGACGGCGTCGCGCGGCGGCGGGCGGCGCGCGCGGCGGCCCGCAGCTCGGTCGGGGTCGCCGCGTACACGGCCCTGACGGTGTCGTTGAACTGGCGCACGCTGGCGAACCCGGACGCGAAGGCGATCTCGGTGACCGGCAGGGCGGTGGTCTGGAGCAGGACCCGCGCGGTGTGCGCGCGCTGGGCCCGGGCGAGGGCGACCGGTCCCGCGCCGAGCTCGGCGGTGAGCTGTCGCTGCACCTGGCGGGCGCTGTAGCCGAGCCGTACGGCGAGCCCGGCGACGCCCTCCCGGTCGACGACTCCGTCGCCGATCAGCCGCATCGCCCGGCCGACGACGTCGGCGCGCACGTTCCACTCCGCCGAGCCCGGCACGGCGTCCGGACGGCACCGTCGGCAGGCCCGGAAACCGGATCCCTGGGCGGCGGCGGCCGTCGCGAAGAAGCGCACGTTGTGGCGTTTCGGCGTCACGGCGGGGCAGCTGGGCCGGCAGTAGATGCCGGTCGTCTCGACGGCGAAGAAGAACTCGCCGTCGAACCGGGCGTCCCGGCTGCGGACCGCCTCGTAGCGGGTGTCCTGGTCCGCCATGGGTCCCGTCCTCAGCCCTGTCGTCAGTCCCGTCATGGGTCCCAGTGTTCGCCCGCCGGAGAGACCGTGCTAGCGGAAATCGGACGTGACACTGGTACGGGGTGGGGGCGGGGGGCAGGGGCAGGGGCGAGTGAGGTTGTTACCGGTAACCGGTAACCGGTAACCGGTAGCCGGTAACCGGTAGCCGGTAACGCACGATTACCTCACTACCCGGCGAATCCCCTACCAGGAAAGCCCGCCACCGGGTTGCCCGGGAGGAGCGGGTCGCCAGGGCCCCCGTCCCCGTTTCGCCTCGCCCGCCGCCTTCCCCTCCGCCTGCTTGCGCTTCCATTCCTGGCGGACGCCGGCACGCATGCGGGCGTCGGACTTGGCGACGATCCACTGGTTCTCCCGGACGAGCTTGCGGTAGCTCTCCAGCCGTCGCAGGGGCAGCTCCCCCTCGTCGACGGCTGCCAGCACCGCGCATCCCGGCTCGGACTCGTGCGCGCAGTCGTGGAACCGGCAGTCCCGGGCGAACTCCTCGATCTCCGAGAAGACCTGTCCGACCCCGCCGCCCGCGTCGTAGAGGCCGACGCCGCGCAGCCCGGGCGTGTCGATGAGGACGCCTCCGCCGGGCAGCGTCAGCAGGTTGCGGGTCGTGGTGGTGTGCCGCCCCTTGCCGTCCATGTCACGGGTGGCCTGCACGCCCATCACGTCCTCGCCTACGAGCGCGTTCGCGAGCGTCGACTTGCCCGCGCCGGACGCGCCGAGCAGCACGGAGGTACCGCGCCCGAGGAGTGCGGCGAGTTCCTCGACTCCCTCGCGCTCGTCCTCCCGGGCGCAGACGGTGAGCACGGGCACGCCGGGCGCGCTGGTCGCGACGTCCTCGACGAGGTAGGACAGCGCGACCGGGTCGGGCACCAGGTCGGCCTTGGTGAGCACGACGACGGGCTGGGCCCCGGACTCCCAGGCCAGGGC
The DNA here is from genome assembly GCF_040655955.1 of Streptomyces sp. NPDC050263. NCBI lineage: Bacteria > Bacillati > Actinomycetota > Actinomycetes > Kitasatosporales > Streptomycetaceae > Streptomyces > Streptomyces sp. NPDC050263. Next base: position 42,641 of record NZ_JBFAKW010000036.1, read on the forward strand.
GAGAAACCGCTCGACACGGCCGAGGTCGAGTTCGACGGCCAGGGACATCGCGACGACGGCGTGATCGACGTTGACGGCGAGGATCTGTCCCTCGGACCGCTTGGAGGAAGTGGAGCGGACGAAGGCGGTACGGCGCGGCAGAAGTGTCCGCACGTAGCGCGGATCGGCGCCCTCGGGGTCGACGACGACCCAGTCCCCCGTGCACACGACCTTCATCGGGTCCCGGGGCACGACGAACTCGGTGTCGGCCCGGACGGTGCCGGCCTCCGTGACGACATCGCACAGACCGCGGTCGACGCGCAGGACACGACCGGGCAGGAGACCCTGCTCGGCAAAAGGAGCGAAATCGGTTTCCCAACCCTCGTCCCAGCCGTAGGCGGCGAGAGGGTGCGACGAAACCGAAGAGGAGGAGAAAGACAAGGAAAACCCTTCACAGGGGGCAGCCCGGCCATTGCTCACATAATCGAAACCCACGCACGCACGAATACCCGAAAGCGGTTACGCACGCGCAGCAGAAGAAGTGGTCAGCCGGAGACCGCGGAGGTGGAGTGAACGAACGTCTCGTCGCTGCGCACAGCGACCCTCATGGCGACAGTCATCGGTCACACCTCCCGTTCCTCATACGACTGACAGCGGCGGCCGTCGGCCCCGCTCAAGACTCACTCAGAGTACGGACGCCCGAAGCCGGATGCCACCGAATTCCGGCTCCGGGGCGGACGAACGAGCGAAGCATGCGAACGCGAGGGCGGAAGCAAGGGCAGGGGCAGAGGCAGAGGCAGAGGCAGAGGCAGAGGCAGAAGCAGAGGCAGAAGCAGAAGCAGAGGCAGAGGAGCAGCCGGGAAGAAGCAACGGGACAGCGAGACAACGGGAGGCAGCGCCGACACCGGTCGACCCTGCCTCCCGCGTTTCCGATGCTCCGCGTCTTCCTCCGTCCGCGCCCGACTTCAGCGGCCGTGGCCGCGGCTATGGCTGTGGCTGTGGCTGTGGCTGTGGCTGTGGCTGTGGCTCAAGAGTTCGTGCACGCCTGCCCGTTGAGGGTGAAGCCGTCCGGTGCGGAGTTCTTGTCCTGCCAGGAGGCGAGGAAGCCGAAGGAGAGGGTGCCGTTGGCCGCGACGGACCTGTTGTAGTCGGCGGCGGTCGCGGTGACGCGGGAGCCGCTCTGGGCGAGGCTCGCGTCCCACATCTGGTCGACCCGTTGGCCGTCGTGGAAGGACCAGGCCACGCGCCAGGCGTCGAGGGCCTGGACGGTGGTGACGGTGACGGTCGCCTGGAAGCCGTCCGGCCACTGGTTGACGAGGTCGTACTGGACCTCGCAGGCCGCCCCGCCCCCGCCCCCGCTCCCGCCGGTTCCGGCACCGGTGCCGGCAGTGGACGAGGATGTGCCCTGGGGCTCGGGATCGGGCTTGCCGGAGTCGGCGCTACCGCTCGCCTCCGGCGTGCCGCTGGTGGAGGGCCCCGGCTCGGAAGCGGACGATGTGGCGGAGGCGGCGGGAGTGGCGGTCGGCAGGGAGACGCCGGGGCCGGCCACCGGGCTGCTGTCCGTGGGGCCGCTCTGGGCCACGGTGTCGCCACTGCTGCCGCCGGGCATCATCGACACGGCGAGCGCCAGCCCGGAGACGAGGACGGCGGCGACGAGAAGTCCGTTGCGCAGCACGCGTGCCCGCCCGGCGGCGGCCCGGGCGGCGGTGCCCTCGGGGTCCGGCGCGTCGGGGCGTCCGGCGCCGAGGCGCACCTCGGCGGCCCGGCGACGGCGCTCGAGGTAGGCGAGGCCGCCCCAGCCGATCACGCCCTGGGCGAGCGCGGCGGGCAGCCCGCCCCCGTGCAGCCGCAGACAGGCCGCGGCCTCCGCGCACTCCACGCAGGTGGCGAGATGCCGGGAGAGGTCGGCGGGCGTGTCGGCCGCGGGCGAGCGGGTGACGGCGTCCAGGAGCCGGACGTAGCTGCGGCACTCCGCGTCCATCGGCGTGTCGAGATGGTTGCGGTGGCAGCGGTCCCGGAACAGACCGCGGACCTGGTTCAGCTCCTCCACCGCGGCGGTGGGGTCCAGACCCTGCCGGCGGACCACGGCGTGCAGCGGCAACGCCTCCACCTCGGCCAGCCACAGCAGGGCGGCGTCCGGTTCCTGCATGTCACGCAGGCCGCGCAGGGCGATGGGACGGCTCAGGGGCGGTCCGACGTACCGTGCGGCCTTGCCGGAGTTCAGCCACAGGCGGAGATCGGGGTCGAGTCTATGGCCGTGTCCCTGGGCCTCCCAGGCGGCCGCCGTGCTGCGTACGGCGGTCAGCAGCAGGGGGATCCGGGGCAGCCGGGACGAGCGACGGCCGGCGCCGCGCACGGTATCGTCCTCGGCGGCGCGGGCCTCGCGTATGCCGAGTGCGAATGCCTCACGGGCCAGTTGGTTCGCCGCGGTCGAGCCGGACGTGCAGAGGTCGGCGTACGACAGGACGGCGTCCCAGCACTCGGAGAACAGCGCGGCCTCGGCGGCGTCCTTCGGGGTCGGCAGGTCGGGCATGGGTCTCCTGCATCCACAAGCGAGGTCAACTCACCATGACGGCAATGGAGTTGGGGGGAACCTCGCGGCAGGGGCAGAGCTTTTCACGTTTCCAACACAACTGACAAGCGCCCTGTTCAGATGTCATGTCAAGACAGCAGAACAGGACAGCGGAACAGCACAACAGGGGCGGCCGCGCCCAGTACTCCAACCTTCTGTACGGACGCGGACCGCGCTGCGCTCAACGCCGGCACCATGTTTCGACACCGGCTCGGGGACGCGGGGACCGTACGGTCGCCGCGTCCCGGGCTATGCGGTCGCCGCGTCCTGGGCCGGAAGGCTGTCCATGAAGGAGCTCACGGAGAAGACCGCGCGGCCGGGTCCGGGCGGGCCGTAGCCGGGCGGCGAGGAGAGCCCGAACTCGTCCATCGTGGCGCGGTAGGCCTCCAGCAGCCGGATGTGGTACTCCAGCGGCGCACCCTGCGGGTTGGCCTTGCCGAGCGGGGTCGTGGGCTCCGGGCACCAGGTGGTGAAACGGGGCGTGATGCCCTGCGACATGAAGAACCGCAGTCCCTCCGTGGTGGAGGCGATGGCCTCGTCGACGGTCGTGAAACCGAACGGCTCGGCCATCTCCACCCCCGCGACGAAGTTGGGGATGACATTGCGCGCACCGAAGATCTCCGCCGAGTCGAGGATCCGCTTGTGCCACTCGTCGCGGCCGACGTAGCGCTCCTTGCCCGGGCAGTACAGCTCGAACAGTCGCCGGTCCCACACCTCGTAGTTGGGGTGGTAGATCTGCACCCCGTAGTCCTTGAAACGCTGCACGTCGTCACGGGGCAGCGCCTGGGCGACGACCTTGCCGATCCAGCGGCCCGGGAAGCGCTCCTCGATGGCCTTGGCGTAGTGGCCGTAGAAGTCGGCCTCGTCGCGTCCGGCGACGGTCTTGGTGATCGCGCCGCCGGTGAGCGTGTAGGCGGTGGACGCCCGCTGGGTGTCGTACCGGTCGATGATCTCCAGCGCTTCGAGGACCTCTTCGACGTCCTTCACTCCCGTGTAAGGCCGGCCGGCCGCCTTGTGCTGGCGCCAGTTGTGGTTGATGTCGCAGTACTGGCACTCCTCCTTGGCGCCGAAGTACTGACACACGCGGAAAACGGTGAGATAGATGAGATAGCCCCACTGGATGGTGGGGGCGACCTCCATGACGGATTTTCCGTTGGAGAGCTTGTGCCGGTAGTACTCCGGCATCGGCGGCACACCGACGTCGGCGATGCGCTTTCCGTCGAGATAGAGACCGAGCAGGCCGTCGCCGTCCGCCGCGACCCGATACGGCGAGGACGGATTCACGCGGACCGACACGACCGTGCGCCGCAGGTCGTACGGGCCGCCGGTGAGGATGATCTCCTCCGGCGGGCGGCGCAGCGCGGCCTCGCCGAGCTCGGGCAGGGTGCCGTGGTCGAAGGAGAAGATGAAGTACGACTTCGGTTTCACCTCGCCCGACTCGTTGTCGCTGAGGGCAAAGGGGTCGAAGGCCACACCTCCACGCAGCAGGTCCTCCTTGAAGACGGCCTCCCGCGGAACATGCGGAAACCGCTCCATCAGATCCTCGACCAGCGCGGTGCGGCTGCCCATCCGTCTCTCCTCCCGGCTCTGGCCTCCCGGCTCAGGCGTACGACTCCTCACGGTATGCCCCCGGCGGCACTCGGGTGGGGGCGGGGGGCCTCGTGTTGTCGGCAAGGTAGGTTCCACCTGGGAAATCCAGGTTCTCGATCTCTTCGGGAGGGCGAGCAGTCTCATGACCGAAACCGTTTCCAACTGGGCCGGCAACATCACCTTCACCGCCAAGGAACTGCACCGCCCTCACTCTCTCGACGCGCTCCGCTCGCTCGTGGCAGGGAGCGGGCGGGTGCGGGTGCTGGGCAGTGGGCACTCGTTCAACGAGATCGCCGAGCCGGGCGGCGACGGGGTACTGGTGTCGCTCGGCGCCCTGAGCGATGACGCAGGCGTCGAGGTCGACACCGCGGCCCGGACCGTGCGGGTAGGGGGCGGGATCCGGTACGCGGAGCTGGCGCGCCGGGTGCACGCGCACGGGCTGGCGCTGCCGAACATGGCCTCCCTGCCGCACATCTCGGTCGCCGGGTCGGTGGCGACCGGTACGCACGGGTCGGGCGTCGGGAACGGCTCGCTCGCCTCCGCCGTTCGGGAGGTGGAGATCGTCACCGCCGACGGCTCCACCGTCGTCGTCGGGCGCGACGACCGGCGGTTCGACGGTGCCGTCACCTCGCTGGGCGCCCTCGGCGTCGTCACCGCTCTTGTCCTGGACCTGGAGCCCGGCTACGGGGTCGAGCAGCATGTGTTCACCGAACTGCCGCTGGACGGGCTGGACTTCGACACCGTCGCCGGGGCGGCGTACAGCGTCAGCCTGTTCACCGACTGGGGTGCTCCCGGCTTCCGACAGGTGTGGCTGAAGCGGCGCACGGACGAGCCTCTCGCCGACTTCCCGTGGGCCGCTCCCGCCGTGGAGGCGCTGCATCCGGTGCCCGGGATGCCCGCGGTGAACTGCACCGAGCAGTTCGGGGTGCCGGGGCCGTGGCACGAGCGACTGCCGCACTTCCGGGCCGAGTTCACCCCGAGCAGCGGGAGCGAACTGCAGAGCGAGTACCTGCTGCCGCGTCGGCACGCCACCGAGGCGCTGTATGCAATCGACGGTATCCGGCAGACGGTCTCCCGTGTACTGCAGATCTGCGAAGTCCGGACCGTGGCCGCCGACGAGCAGTGGATGAGCCCGTCCTACGGGCGGGACACGGTGGCGCTTCACTTCACCTGGATCGCGGACACGATCGCCGTACTGCCGGCGGTACGGGCGGTGGAGGCGGCGCTGGAGCCCTTCGAGCCGAGGCCGCACTGGGGCAAGGTGTTCGAGACGCCGGCCGGCGTGGTGCGCGCGCGATACCCCCGGATCGACGATTTCACGGCCTTGGCGCGAGTGCTGGACCCGGCCGGGAAGTTCACCAACGCCTTCGTCCGGGATGTCCTGGAGAGCTGACTCGGGACCGTTTTCCCTCAACTTTCGCCCGACTTTATAAAGCCCCTTTCCTAACCCCTTGTCGAACGGTGTGGCACCCCATAGCCTGACGCGGCGCCGGTGCCGTCGCAGAGCGGGCCCGCCCGGCACGGAAGGGACGGCAGGGATGAGGGGGCACGTTCCATGAAGCGCGGCACATCACGCGACATCCGCACCGCGAACCGCTACGAGGTGCTGCGTCAGATCGTCGCCGCCTCGCCCACCTCCCGGCAGGAGCTGGCGGCGGCAACCGGTCTCTCGCTCGCCACCGTCGCCACCCTCGTCGGTGAGCTGCTCGACCTCCGCATGATCACCGAGGTCGGGTTCGAGGACTCGGCGGGTGGCCGCCCCCGAGGCCTCGTGGCCGTCAACGCGTCGGGGGGCGCGTTGATCGGCGTGGACATCGCGGAGACGTACGTCCATGTCGAGCTGTTCGATCTCGCGCTGAACGTGCTGGCGCGCGCCGAGGAGAACATGCGGCCCGGCGAGAGTCGTCCGGAGCAGGTGGTCGCCCATGTCGCCGCGGCCGCCGGTTCGGTGGTCGCGCAGGCCGGGGTCGAGGCCGCCCGCGTGCTCGGCGTCGGGGTGAGCGTGCCGGGGCAGGTGGACCGCGCCACGGGCATCTCCGAGTACGCGCCCAACTGGGACTGGCACGATGTGCCGTTGCTCGACCTGCTCTCCGAACACATCGCGTATCCGCTCTACTTGGACAACCCGCTGCGCGCCGGCGCGATCGCCGAGCTGTGGTTCGGGGCGGCGCGCGGGCACCAGGACGCGGTGGTGGTCAACCTCGGGACCGGCGTCGGCGCCGGGCTGGTGCTGGGCGGCGGACTGCACCGGGGGGTCAGCAACAGCGCCGGCGAGTGGGGCCACACCACGCTCGTGCTGGACGGCAGGCTGTGCCGCTGCGGCAACCACGGCTGCGTGGAGACGTACGTCGGGGCGCTCGGCATCATGCAGAACCTCCGCGAACTCAGCCCGCGCAGCCCGCTGTTGCACCCCGAGGACCAGACCGCCACGATCGACGCCCTGGCCGCCGGGGTCGCCGCCGACGAGCCCGTGGCCGTCAAGGTCGTACGGGACACGGCCCGTTACCTCGGCGCCGGCATCGCCAACCTGGTGAATGTGCTCAACCCCGAGGTGGTCGTGCTGAGCAGCTGGGTCGCGGCCCGGCTCGGCGAACCTCTCCTCGACGAGGTGCGCGAGGCCGTCGCCCGCCACGCGTTGAAACGGCCGCTGGCCGCCAACCGGATCGTCCTCTCCCCGATCCCCACCGACCCGGCCTGCCTGGGTGCGGCGACGTTCGCGCTCGAAGGGGCGCTGCAGTCCGTCGGGCAGAGGAACGCGAAACGCGACATCCCCGCACGGGTGAGGAGCCGTACCGCACCGCCCTCATGAGCCGACCGGCCGCACCGTCTGCACCACGCCCGGAAGGGAGGCAGTTTTGACGCGCACCGACAGGCACGACCGGCACGACCGTTCCGTCCGCGCCCCCGGCGCGAGCAGCGTCACCACCGCGGCCGACACGGCCGGCGCGGCCACCCATGGCGACGTGGCGGACTTACCCCACACGACCGTCGTAACCGCTTACGCGATCACCGGCAACGGGTGTTTCACACTGGGGAGTTCAGGGCGGTCCCCGACAGCCGGATCCACCGGTGCGGCCCCAGCTGCGGCCATCGATGACACCGCCGCAAACGCTACCGATACCGCATCCGGTGAAACCGCTCGGCGCCGGCCGATGAACACCGGCGGCCGGATCGTCGGCGCTGCATTTGGCATGCACCCGGACGCCTACGGTCACACGATCTTCGACGCCGCCGCGCCGCGCGCGACCGTCCACAGCTCGAAGGCGATCCCCCGCAACTGTGCCGCCGAGGCCGAAAAGGCCCGGGTCAGGCAATAGCCGTCCAGGGTTCACCCCTTGGACCGAGGGCCGCCGGCCCCTGACACCGGCGGCCCTCAACCCTCCTCAGCGCAGCAGCGTCACCCCGTCCACAACCGCTCTGCACACACGCCGCAACCCCCGCCCGTTCGCCATCCCGAACCGATCACAACGCTTCGAACAGGCTTCGCCCAACCCCTTGCCGAAGCCTTAGCCGAAGGTTAACGTCCCGCTCCGCAGCGCCATTTGAGCCACCCGGCGCTGAAGCGCTTGAGCCACAGCCGTACTCGAGACAAGGACGTCACCATGTCGGCAATGAGCAACAGCAACTGGTCCCGCCGATCCCTCTTCCGCGCCGCCGCGGGCATGGCCGCGGCCGGCACCCTCGCCGCATGCGGTGGCAACAACGGGAGAAGCAGCGGCGGTTCGGGCAAGAACCTCGTCCAGTACTTCCACGCCTACGGCGAGGCAGGCACCGAGCAGGCCATCAAGCGGTACGCGAAGGCCTACAAGGACGCGAGCGTCACCACGCAGTGGATCACCGGCTCGAACTTCGAGAGCAAGCTCTTCGCGTCCCTGCTCACCGACAACGCGCCCGACCTGTTCGAGTTCCACCCGCAGATCCAGCTCGTCGAGAGCGGCCAGGTGGCGGACCTGACGGACCTCATCGAGCCGGTCAAGGACGACTTCAACCAGGCCGACATCCAGTCGCACACGGTGGACGGCAAGATCTACGGCATCCGGATGATCGACGACCCGCAGTTCTTCTTCTACCGCAAGTCTTTGCTGGAGAAGGCGGGCGTCGAGCCGCCGCAGACTCTCGACGAGCTGCTCGAGGCCGCCGCCAAGCTCACCACGGACAAGGTGAAGGGCGTCTACCTCGGAAACACGCTGCAAGCGGTCATCCGCCCGATGATCTGGGCGGCCGGCGCCGACACCCTCGACGACAACAACAAGCCCGCCTACCACACGGACGGCGTCGTCGCCGGCCTCAAGCAGATGCGCAAGCTGTTCACCAGCGGCGACCTGCTTCTCGACGCCCCGGCCGACTACTGGGACCCGTCCGCACTGGTCCAGGGCCTCACCGCCATCCAGTTCTGCGGCATGTGGGCGATGCCCGCCATGCAGAAGGCGCTCGGCGACGACCTCGGCATCTTCGCCTTCCCGAAGGTCGGCGACGCGGGCAAGCCTTCGGTCTACAACGGCGGTTGGTCGATGTTCGTCAACGCCAAGGGCGACAAGGTCGACGAGGCCAAGGAATACGTGAAGTGGCTGTGGATCGACCAGAAGGAGTACCAGGAGGACTGGGCCCTCTCCTACGGCTTCCACGTCCCGCCGCGCACCTCGATCGCCGCGTCCGCCGAGAAGCTCAAGTCCGGCCTGCCGGCCGAAGGCGTCAAGCTCTTCACCGACTACGGACACTTCGACAAGATCGGCTGGACCCAGGCCATGATCAAGGCGACGGAGGACGTCTTCGCCGACTCCGTACGCAAGGACGGTGACCCGGAGGCCTCACTCGACAAGTGCGACAAGGCGGTCGACGCCGAACTCAAGAAGCTGTTCGGATAGGCCGGCGGACGGACCTCGACATGTCGACGACCACCAAGCTCGACCTCGAGCGCCCCGCCCCGGCCAAGTCCTCCAAGGCCAGACCGCGGCGGGGGCTGCGGGGCAGTGCCACCTTCAACTTCTGGCTCTTCACCGGGCCGTTCCTCATCGGCCTGCTCGTCTTCGTCTATGTCCCGATCGGCTGGAGCCTCTGGCTCAGCTTCTTCGAGGCCCGCTTCACCGTCACTCCCAGCACGTTCGTCGGGTTCGACAACTACCGGTTCATGCTGGAGAACCAGAACTTCACCGGCGCTCTGCTCACGTTCACCGTTTTCGCCGCGATCATCGTGCCCACCACCTGGGCGCTCTCACTCGGCCTGGCGCTGATGGTGAACCGGCTGCGCTTCATGCGGGCGTTCTTCCGGTCGGTCTTCTTCCTCCCGACGGCGTGCAGTTACGTAGCCGCTTCCCTCGTGTGGAAGATGTCCATCTTCAACGGCGTCCGCTTCGGTCTCGCGAACACCGTGATCGGCTGGTTCGGCGTCGACAACATCGCCTGGCTCGCCAACCCCGACCCGCCGTGGTACTGGCTGGTCATCGTCAGCGCGAGGCTGTGGCTGCAGTCCGGTTTCTACATGATTCTCTTCCTGGCCGCGCTGCAGAACATCCCGGACGAACTGTACGAGGCGGCCTCGCTCGACGGTGCCAAGCCCGGCTGGCAGACCTTCTGGTACATCACGCTGCCGCAGCTGCGGGCGACCTCGACGGCCGTCATCCTGCTGCTGCTGATCGCCGCCTACCAGGCCTTCGACGAGTTCTTCAACCTGCTGTCGAAGACCACTTGGGGGCGGCCACCGCTCGTCGAGCTCTACTACACCGCCCTCGGCGACAACCAGGACTACGGCGCGGGCAGTGCGGGCGCGGTGATCCTCACGTTGCTGATCGTCGTCATCACCCTGTTCCAGGGCAAGATCATGGGATTCGGAAGGGGTGACGAGTCCAAGTGACCACCACCGTCGCCAAGGCGCAGGACGCCGCGCCACGGCAGTCGCCCACACCCCGCGGCAACCGGCGCGGTGCAGTGATGAACTCCGTCGGCCTGTACATCGCGGTCGGCATCGCCGGGCTTCTCTTCCTCGTCCCGTTCTACGTACTGATCCGCAACGCCTTCTCCACAGACCCCGAGATCACCGGAGAGGAGTGGAAGTTCTTCCCCACCGACATCCAGTGGGGCAACATCACCGAGCCCTTCGACGATCCGACGGTCGACTTCGGCCAGGCGATGGTGAACTCGCTGATCGTCGGTGTCCTGCACACCGTCGGCGTCCTGCTGGTGTGCTCGCTGGCCGGCTACGGACTGGCGCGCATCCCGTTCCGGCACACCAACAAGGTCTTCTACGCCGTCCTGTTCACCCTGATGGTCCCCACGGCGGTCACGTTCGTGCCCGGGTTCGTGCTGGTGTCGTCCCTCGGCTGGATCGACTCCTACCGCGGTCTGATCATCCCGGGCCTCTTCAGTGGTTTCACCTGCTTCCTGTTCCGGCAGTACTTCTTGGGGTTCCCCAAGGAGCTGGAGGAGGCGGCACGCGTGGACGGACTCGGTTACTGGGGCTCCTACTGGCGGGTCGTCGTGCCGAACTCGCTGAACTTCTTCGCGGCGATCGCCACGATCACGTTCATCAACGGCTGGAACTCCTTCCTCTGGCCCCTGGTCATCGGCCAGGACCCCAGCGCATGGACGGTGCAGGTCGCGCTGTCGTCGTACATGACCAACCAGACCGTCAACTACCACCTGATCTTCATGGCCACGGCCATTTCCATCCTGCCCCTGTTGCTCGTGTTCCTCTTCCTCCAGCGCTGGCTGGTGCAGGGGATCGCGCAGACCGGCATCAAGGGCTGAGCTAGGAGACAGATGTCTTTCCGCACCACCTCCCCCGCTCTCGGATCCCCTCGGGCGGGGGAACCTGGATCCATCGGTTATGTAGAGGACGTCTCGCCGGGCAACGGGGCTCTTCCGCCGCGCGCCTGGTACGCGTCGTCGGACGCGAAGTCCCTCTCCCTCAACGGACGTTGGCGGCTGCGGGTGTCGGCGACGGCCGATGCCGAGGACGACTCGTTCGCGGAGGAGGGGTACGACGCCGGCGGCTGGGCGGAGGTGACCGTCCCGGGTCACTGGGTTCTACAGGGTGACGGCGCCTTCGGCTCGCCCATCTACACCAACCACCTCTACCCCTTCCCGGTCGACCCGCCCCGGGTCCCGACCGAGAACCCGACCGGCGACCATCTGAGGGTCTTCGACCTGCCCGAGGGGTGGACCGACGCTTCACAAGGCGGTTGCGAAAGCGGTTCCGAGGGTGGCTTTGAAAGCAGCTCCGAAGGCGTTTCCGAAGGCGGTTTCGTTCTCCGTTTCGACGGTGTCGAGTCCTGCGCGCGCGTCTGGCTGAACGGCGCCGACCTCGGCGAGTTCAAGGGATCCCGACTCCAGCACGAGTTCGCGGTCGGACATCTGCTCAAGCCGAGCGGAAACGTTCTCGCGGTCCGTGTCCACCAGTGGTCGGCGGGTTCGTATCTGGAGGACCAGGACCAGTGGTGGCTGCCGGGCATCTTTCGTGACGTCACGCTGCTGCACCGACCGGCGGGCAGCGTGCTCGACTTCTTCGTGCACGCCTCGTACGACCATGTCACGGGGGAGGGCGCCCTGCGCGTCGACTCCGACGTCGACGGCCGGGTGACCGTGCCGGCTCTCGACATCGATGTCGCGACCGGAGAAACGGTTACGGTACCGGTTCGGCCGTGGACGGCGGAGACGCCCACCCTGTACGACGGTGAGCTGGTGACGGCGGGCGAGCGGGTGCCCCTGCGCATCGGTTTCCGTACCGTCGAGCTGGCGGACGGTCTGATCAAGGTCAACGGCCGGCCGATCCTCTTCAAGGGCGTCAACCGCCACGAATGGCACCCGGAGACGGGCCGCGCACTCGACCTGGAAACGATGCGCGAGGACGTGCTGCTGATGAAGCGGCACAACGTCAACGCCGTCCGCACCTCGCACTATCCGCCCCACCCGGCCTTCCTCGACCTGTGCGACGAGTACGGGCTGTGGGTGATCGACGAGTGCGACGTGGAGACCCACGGATTCGTCGAGCAGGACTGGCGGGACAACCCCGTCGACGACGACCGCTGGACCCCTGCCCTCCTCGACCGCGCCGCGCGGATGGTCGAACGGGACAAGAACCACCCGTCGGTCGTCATCTGGTCCCTCGGCAACGAGGCCGGCACCGGGCGCGGCCTGACCGCGATGGCCGAGTGGATCCATGGCCGTGACGCCTCGCGCCTCGTGCACTACGAGGGTGACGTCAACTGCCGTGACACAGACGTCTATTCACGCATGTACGCCTTCCACGAGGAGGTCGAGCGGATCGGCCGGGGGCTGGACGGCGGCACGCTCAGGCGACGCGAACTGCCCTTCATCCTCTGCGAGTACGCCCACGCGATGGGCAACGGACCCGGCGGACTGGCCTACTACCAGCGGATCTTCGAGGCGCACGACCGCCTCCAGGGCGCGTTCGTCTGGGAGTGGATCGACCACGGCATCAAGCACCCGAAGCTGGGTTACGCCTACGGCGGCGACTTCGGCGAGGAACTGCACGACGGAAACTTCGTCTGCGACGGCCTGCTCTTCCCCGACCGCACCCCGTCCCCCGGCCTGGTCGAGTTCAAGAAGGTGATCGAGCCGGTCGCCCTCGACGGCTCCGACGGCGGCACCGTCCGCGTCACCAACAAGCAGGACTTCGCCGACCTGTCGGCACTGGCCTTCACATGGGCGTTCCAGGTGAACGGCGTGAGCGTCGACTCGGGCGGCCTCGCGGTGCCGGCGCTCGCGGCGGGCCGGTCGGCCGACGTGAAGCTCCCTGAGCCGCCGGCCGACACCCCGGCCGGCGCGGAGACGGGATGGACCGTCCGGGCCGTACTGGCCGAGGACACCGACTGGGCGCCTGCGGGGCATGTGGTGGCGTGGGGACAAGTGCCCGTCGCCGTGCGGGCGTTGCCGTCGGTTGCCGCAGCCGTCGAACCGGTCGTCGGTGAGCGGCTCATCACCCTGGGCCCGGCCTCCTTCGACGCCCGCACGGGCGAGCTGCGCAGCATCGGTTCGGTGGCGGTGACCGGGCTGCGCCTGGACGTCTGGCGGGCTCCTACCGACAACGACGACGGCGCGCCCTGGCAGTCGGACGTCCGGCACGGCATCCTGTGGCGCAAGCTGGGCCTGCACCGGATGCGGCACCGCCTGGACGCCGTCGAGGCCGGGGCGGACGCGCTGACGATACGGACCCGGGTGGCGCCGGCCGCCTGGGAGATCGGACTGTCGACGGTATACAGGTGGACGTCGGACGGAAACCGTGTACGGCTGACCGTCTCCGTGACCCCCGAAGGCGACTGGACGGTGCCGCTCCCTCGCCTCGGCGTCCGCTTCGGACTGTCCGAGGCCGACCGGGTGACGTGGTTCGGCGGCGGCCCCGGCGAGGCGTATCCGGACAGCAGGACATCGTCTGCGGTCGGCCGCTGGCAGTCGACGGTCGACAGTATGCAGACGCCGTACGTCCGTCCGCAGGAGAACGGCGCCCGTGCCGACGTCCGCTGGGCAGAGCTCGGCGGGCTGCGCGTCGAGGGCGACCCGGAGTTCTGGTTCACCGCACGGCGCTGGACGACCGAGCAGTTGGACGCCGCCCGGCACCTGACCGACCTGGTCCCGGGCGGGACGGTGTGGGTCAACCTCGACCACGGTCAGCACGGCGTCGGCTCCCAGTCCTGTGGCCCCGGCCCGCTGCCGCAGTACTTCCTGAACGCAGCGAGCGCCGAGTTCTCGTTCGTGTTCACTGCAACTGATTGACCGTGCGCTCGATCGGCGTCGCTCGACCGACACCGATCAACCGACTCGGACCACCGATTAATCGATTGACCATTTGATCGACATTCCGACACGGTGACGACGTCTCCCGCGGCCGGCCGGCCCCCAGCCGGCCGGCCGCGCTTCACTGGAGGTTGAACGAGTGATCGGCAGCATCGAGGTGCACGGCCTGTCCCGCACCTTCCACACCACCGTCCGCCGGCCCGGCCTCGTCGGAGGCCTGCGCTCCCTGGTCAACCCGGAGCGGGTCGCCAAGCACGCCGTCCGCGACATCTCCTTCGACGTGTCCCGGGGCGAACTCCTCGCCCTGCTGGGCCCGAACGGCGCCGGCAAGTCCACCACCATCAAGATGCTGACCGGCATCCTCACCCCCACCTCCGGCGAGGCGCGCGTCGCGGGTGTGGTGCCGTACCGGGAGCGGGAACGCAACGCCCGTAACATCGGCGCCGTGTTCGGGCAGCGCACCCAGCTGTGGTGGGATCTTCCGGTGCGCGAGTCGTTCGCGATCCTGCGGGACATCTACGAGGTTCCGAAGGCCGAACACGCCATCCGACTGCGGGAGTTCGACGAACTTCTCGAGCTCTCCACCTTCTGGGACACCCGCGTGCGGCACCTCTCCCTCGGCCAGCGCGTGCGCTGCGATCTCGCCGCGGCCCTGCTCCACGACCCGCCCGTCGTCTTCCTCGACGAGCCGACGATCGGGATGGACGTGGTGGTGAAGGAGCAGGTCCGCGAGTTCCTGCGCCACCAGGTCGAACAGCGGGGCCGCACCGTCCTGTTGACCACGCACGACATGACGGAGGTCGAGCGGCTCGCCGAGCGCGTGGTGCTGATCAACCACGGCCGGCTGGTCCTGGACGGCACTCTCGACGAGATCCGCCGCAAGTTCGGCTCCACCTGGCAGGTGCGGGCCACCCTCGCCGATCCGCACACCGAGGTCGTGGCACTGCCGGGAATCACGCTGCTGCGACACGAAGGCTCACGCGTGGTTTTCGGTCCGGACGGATCCGGCGCGCCGACGGTGCATCAGGCGCTGAAGTCGGTCATCGAACGGTACGAGGTCACCGACATCGCCCTGGACGAGGCCGAGTTGGAGGACGTCATGCGGGCCGCGTACGTACAGGCCGGGGACGCCTGATGACGGTCCTGCACGCCTGGCGGGCCGCCCGTGTCACCCCGCTCGGCGAGCTGCACACACCGCCCCGGATGACCGCCGCCCTGCTGCGGCTGGCAGTCCAAGTGGTGCTGGTGGCGTCCCTGTGGCACGGACTGTACGCGCACACCGGCACTACCGCCGGAATGACCCGCGACCAGGCGGTCACGTACGCCGTACTCGCTGTACTGGCGTCCCGTCTGCGGGAGTTGGACCAGTACGCGGCCCGGGACACCGTGATCCAGCACATGCACTTCGGAACCATCGTCTACTGGTACCTGCGCCCCCTGTCGCCCCAGCGCTACTACGCCCTGCGCGCCCTCGGCGAGCAACTGTACGGATTCGCCTGGGCGTTGACCGGCTACGTGGTCTGCCTCGCCGCCGGAGTGGTGGAACCGCCTGCCTCGGCGGCCGTGGCAGGCGTGTTCGCGCTGAGCCTGCTGCTCGGTCAGTGGGTCCTGTACTACGTGATGTTGGCCATCGACCAACTGTGCTTCTTCACCCTGCGCAACAACGCCGCGATGCTCATCCTGCTCTTCGCGCAGAATCTGCTGTCCGGGGTGTACGCACCGCTGTGGTTCTTCCCCGACTGGTTCGTCACTCTCAGCGGTTTCCTGCCCTTCCAGGCCACGCTGAGCGTGCCGCTGTCGCTCTATGTGGGCCGCATCCCGCTGGCGGACGCCGGCCCCGCGTTGCTGGTGCAAGCCGCCTGGGTGGTGGCGCTGGCCCTGTTCACCCGGCTGGTGTGGCGACTCGCCGCCCGGCAGGTCATCTCACAGGGAGGCTGACGCTCTTGAAAGCCATACGCCTCGCATGGCGGATCACCCGTCTCAACTTCCGCGCCCAGCTGGAATACCGTTCCGAGTTCCTGATGATGGTCGCGATCGGTGCGGTCTGGCAGGTCTCGGTGATCGTGTTCGCGACCGTACTGCTGACCCGGTTCAGCGGGATGGGCGGCTGGGACAGCTCGGACGTGCTGCTCATCCCGGCGACCCGGATGCTCGCCCATGGTCTGTTCGTCCTCTTCCTCGGACGCGTGCACGGAATCGGTTACTTCATCCAGGAAGGCAAGATCGACGTCTGCCTGGTGCGCCCGATGTCCGTCCATCTCCAGGTCCAGTTGCGCATGTTCCCCACGAACGCCATCGGAGACCTCACGGTCGCGGTGGGTCTGATGGTGGGCGCGCTCAGCCGCAGCAACCTCGACTGGACGGCGAGCCGGACCTCCTACCTCATCGCGGCCGTGCTCGGCGGCATGCTCCTGGAGGCGGCCCTCTTCACGGCGCTCGCCTCCGCAGCACTGCGTTTCCCGGCCGCCGACTACTGGGGCCGCTGGCTGGAGGAACTCCTCGGCACGTTCGGCAGCTATCCGCTCAACGTGCTCCCCAAGGGGGTGGGCGGCCTCCTGACGTACGGCCTCCCGCTCGCGTTCGTCGCGTACTTCCCGGCCGCCGTCCTCACCGGCCACGGCCACGACACCGGCGTCCCCTACTGGCTGGCCGCGGCCTCCCCGCTGCTGGGCCTGCTGGCATACCTCGGCTCACGGCTGCTCTGGCGGTGGAGCCTGGGGCACTACACGGGGGT
Organism: Streptomyces sp. NPDC050263; assembly: GCF_040655955.1. Taxonomy (NCBI): domain Bacteria; kingdom Bacillati; phylum Actinomycetota; class Actinomycetes; order Kitasatosporales; family Streptomycetaceae; genus Streptomyces; species Streptomyces sp. NPDC050263. The sequence continues at coordinate 59,266 of NZ_JBFAKW010000036.1, forward strand.
GAACGGATGACACCCGTAGTGGACGCGTACGGAGCCGGCGCAGGGACCCGGCCTCCGGACCGCTTCGCTCAGATCACTCCCGTCGGCCGGGATCATCGTTGATGCCGTCCACGTGACCCACCCCACCAGCGCTCTGATCTCTGCCTTCGGTGTCCTTGCCACCATGGTGCTGCTCACCGGCTCCGTTCGTGAGTGGCGTTCCGGAGCATCGGCTCTCTGGACCGTGGCTGGAGGCGTGCTCTTCCTGATCGCGTCCTACGCGCTTGTCCGTGACGTGCGACGCCTGCGCACAGCACGGGCCGCTTGACGGGCAGCACTCCTCCCGCACCGTCCGCGCGGGGGTGATGTGACCGTATCAAGGCTGATCAACGGCCTGGTCGGGCGGGTGAGCACCGGCTGCCGAGCCTCGCGGCCGTTGCCCCGGAGTCACTCCCGCCCGAATTTCCGTACCGGTGTCGCCAGGGCGACGGCAGCGATCAGCACACAGGCCCCGCCGGCCAGCGCCGCCACCGGTGCGGTGCCATGCCGTTCCGCCGCCCAGGTCAGAACCGCCGCGCCCACCGGAGCCGCCGCGTACTGGAGGGTCCAGAAGACCGAGGTGACCCGGCCCAGCAGCGGCTCCGGGGTCACGGCCTGACGCAGGGACATGGAGCAGGTGCCCGCCACGGCGGTGCCACCCAGGAAGACGGCGCAGAGAGCCCCGACGGCCGGAACGTCCCGCGCCCACCCCAGTCCCGCGACGGCGACGCCGCTCACCGCGACCGCAGCCGTCCAGGTCGGCCCGAAGCCGAACCGGCGGTGCACCCGGGCCACGAGCAGGGAGCCGACGATCGTTCCGAGCGCGCCGGCCGCCATGACGGATCCGACCATGCCGTCGTCGCGCCCGAGGTCGTGTTTGAGGTGGTAGATGACGAGGTCGTTCAGGCCGAGCGTGAGAAAGCTGAAGACGAAGAGCAACCCGGTCAGCGCACGCAGTACGGGATGGTCGTACAGAAACACCACGCCGACCCGCAGGTCCTGCCACAGCCCGGCCCGCTCACCCGGTCCTTGCCCAGGACCTTCGGGCGCTGCGGAACGTTCGCACTCCGCAGGCCGTCTCCTCTGCCGCTCCCCCGACGTGTCGTCCGGCGGCCGTCCGGCGATCCGTACGACGGACAGGCACGCGGCCGACACGCCGAAACTGGCCGCGTCCACGCCGACGGCAGCCGCCGGACCGGTCCAGGCGGCGAGCGCTCCCGCGCACAGCGGGCCGAGCACGCCTGCCGCGGCGGCGGTCGCGTTGAGCCGTCCATTGGCCTCGGTCAGCTGTCCGGTGCCGACCAGGCCACGGACAACCGTTACGTAACCGACCGCGAACAGCATGCCGACGGCCTCGCACAGCGGCAGCACGGTGTACAGCAGCCAGATGCGCGGCCCGAACATCCACACCAGCGGGATCAGCCCGTACAGCACCATGCGCACGAGGTCGCAGCCGATGAGGAGTCGGCGTCGGTCGACCCGGTCCACGACCGTGCCGGCGAACACCGCCGCCACGACCGAGGCCGCACCGCCGACCGCCGTGAGCAGACCCATGCGGGCGAGCGAGCCGGTGATCTGGAGGACGAGCAGCGGGAGAGCGATCAGGGCGAAGGAGTCACCGAGGAAGGAAAGGGTCTGCGCGACCCAGAAGATCCCGAAGTTCCGCTGTCGCCAGAGCGGGAGACCGGTTTCGGAGGCGATGTCCCGTGGCTGCCGGAATCGGCTGCTCCGCACCTTGTACGCCAACCGCTGCGACCCCTCTCACGCACTCGGCACCTCTCAAGTCCCCGGCAACCTTACGTTCGTCGGTGGCGACACAGGTGAAGCACCCGTATCCCCACTCCTCGAGGAGCAGCCGTGCCCCACGCACCGGGAAGCCGCGGACCGGCTGGTGGCCCATTCTGCGGCCCACAACCAGGGCGTACGCGGTCACACGCTCGTCTGGTACGCGCAGTTGCCGTCCTGGCTGAGGAACGGAAACTTCTCCACAACTGAGCTGAACACCATCCTCAAGAGCCCCATCGACACCGAGATGGGTCGCTACAAGGGCAAGGTGTACGCCTGGGACGTGGTCAACGAGGCTTTCAGCGAAGACGGTTCGATGCGCAGCTCGCTGTGGCAGGACAGGCTCGGGACCGGCTACATCGCCAACGCGCTGCGCTGGGCGCACACCGCCGACCCCGACGTACCTGCGATCAGGCGCGGGAAACGGTTCCGCAACTCTCGGCGGCATTGTCCTCCAGCCTCCCACCTGCGTAAGCCATAGGATTCTGCCTGATACCTCGAAGTCCGAGCGCACAAGGCGGTCCCCCATGCCACGAGTCGGCCTCACCACCGACCGCCTCGTCGAAGCCGCCGCCGAGTTGGCCGACGAAGTCGGTTTCGACAACATCAGCATCTCGGCCTTGGCCCGACGGTTCGGGGTCAAGGACGCGAGCCTTTACTCCCATGTCAGAAACCTCCGCGAGCTGCGGACACGGCTCGCGCTGCTCGTCGGCGGCGAGATGATCGACCGGATCGCCGCGGCCGTCGTCGGACTCGCGGGCAAGGAAGCCCTGGTCGCCTTCGCGGGGGCCTATCGGGAGTACGCCCTGCGGTACCCGGGCCGGTACGCCGCCACCCAGATCCGTATCGACCCGGACGTCGACCGGGAACTCGCGGCCGACTCCCCCGCCCTACGCCGAACCGCCGAAATCACCTACGGGATGCTCCGCGGCTACGGTCTCGACGAGCCCGACCTGACCGACGCCGTCCGCCTGCTGCGCAGCGCCTTTCACGGGTACTGCCTGTTGGAGGCAGGCGGCGGCTTCGGCGCGCCCCGAGATGTTCAGCGGTCGTGGGACAAAGCGATCGACGCTCTGCACATGGCACTCACCCACTGGCCGCGGGAGCACAAAGCCGGAAGCTGACGCCAGGTCAGATATGACGGGCGAGGGCAGGTCAGATGTGACGGGCGAGGGCGACGCCCGCGCCGAGACTCTGCACGTCCTCGTACGTCGGCGTACGACCACCCGGTTGGCGCCCCGCGCGGATCTCGTCCACCGCATCGAGCGCCGCGCCCAAGGCCCGCCGGTACAGAAACGAGCCCAGGCTGATACGGCTGACACCCAGGTCGGTCAGGTGGGCGACGGTCGGACCGGTCGGCGAGTAAAGGATGTTGAGCGGCTTGTCGAGCCGTTCGACGAGCGCGGCGATCTCCCGAGCATCGGTGAGTCCGGGCACGAACACGCCGTCGGCTCCTGCCTGTTGGTAGGCGTCGAGCCGGGACAGGGTTTCGGTTTCGTCGTGTTCGCCGAGCCAGTACGTGTCCGTGCGCGCGTTGACGAAGAGGCTGGGCGCAGCCGACTTCACGGCCGCGATCTTCGCCGCGTGCCGGTCGACCGCCCCCAGGCCGTCCTCCAGATTGATGCCGACGACGCCCACCGCCGCAAGCTGACGCGCGAACTCCCCCACCTCGTCCGGATCCTCGCTGAAACCGCTTTCCGCATCGACAGAGAGCAGGAAGGGCTGCGAGCCCAGAACCAGAGCGAGCCTGAGGGTCTCGTCCCGCGTCGCCGACGCTCCGTCCGGCACTCCTGCAGCCGCTGCTACGGCAAGACTCGTCGTAGCGATGGCCCGGAAACCCTGGCCCGCCATGGCCAGCGCGGAGGCGTGATCCCAGGCATTGGGCAGGAGGAGGGGAGTACCGGCGCGGTGGAGGCCTGAGAACGGGTTCGGGGTCGCTCTGGGTACAGACATACAACGCACGCTAAAGGCGCATCCTTTCGGCCACCGCCGAACGGTTTCCGCAGACCGGTCTCCGTAGATTCGTTGCTCTCGACCGGTTTCCCACGCGTGTTTCCCCAAAGGTGTTTCCGCTGGCCTGTTTCCGGCGAAGCGCCCCCTCCGGATCCGCCGACTCCGACGCCGCCGCCTCAGGCGGCGGCGCCTCAGGCGGCGGCGCGTTCTCCGGCGCTGCGCTCCACGCAGAACTCGTTCCCCTCCGGGTCGGCGAGGACCGCCCACCCCGTGCCGTCAGGCCTGCGGCGGTCGTCGACCAGGGTGGCGCCGAGGGCGAGCAGACGCTCGACCTCCTCCTCGCGGGTGCGGTCCTGGGGCTGGATGTCGACATGGATTCGGCTCTTCTGGCTCTCGGCCTCCGGGACGGTGACGAAGAGCAGACCCGCGCCCTCGATCAGTGCTTCCTCGTCTCCCGGATGGTCGTCCTCATGGAGAGGCTCGCCGAGTACCTCGGACCAGAAGCTCCCCAGGGAGTAGGCGTCGGAACTCTTGATCGTCACGTGCCGGATCGCAGATGTCATGCCTGGATTCTTGTAGACACCGCTTACGCACCGCAACGCAGTATCCCTGCCCCTCGCGCACTTCGACCGAGGCGTCCACCGGGCCGAGCCCGTCCGGCCCGGTCCTCATCCCACCCACGTTCGCCACCTCGGTGTCACGGGGATCCATGCGACGCGGCAACCTTCCGCTGCCCCGCGGCAACCACAGGCCATGACATCTGCACGACGCACCACGCGCCATCGCCGTATCCGCGCGGCCCGCAAGCCCGCGATCGGAGCCCTCGCGGCCGCCGGGCTGCTCGCCGGCGCGTGGTGGGCCACCGCCGGGGCGGCGACGACCTCTCCGAAGCTCACCCCCACCACGACAGCCGTGACTCTCGCGGCCAAGTTCCCTTATCTGTCGGCCGGTTACAACAACACGCGAGAGTGGACACGGACGGCCACCGCGGTGGCCCCGAACGGCACGCTCCGCGTCGCCTGGCCCGCGGCGGACGGTGTCCACGTCACCCCGCTGAGCGCGGCCGGGAAGCGTTCGGGCGCCGACATCGTCGTCAAGGGCGCCAAGGAGGTGGGCGGCCTCGTCGCACACAACGACGGCTTCGCACTGCTCACCCGCGTCGCCGACACGAACAAGTGGAAGGAAACGGCTGCCGCGATCGTCCGGTACACGGGCGCCAAGCAGACGTTCCGCACGAAACTCACCGGTACCGCTTCCCATGACACCGCCCCGCTGCTCGACGGACAGCTCACCTGGAACGGCACGAAGTACGGCGCCTACTTCGTCGTGCACGGAGCCGGCGGCTTCGCCGACGGGCACTACGGGGACAAGATGGCGTACGTCAGCGCCAAGGGAGCGAAGCTCAGCGGCGGTTGGAGCTGGGGGTGCAGTCATAACGAGGGCATCGCCCTGCATGCCGAGACCTCCGGCGCCTTCACCTCCGTCTGCTTCGACGACTGGCGCTCAGGGCTGTTCGTGTCGACCGGGATCGGCGCCCCGGACACGGCTCCGGTGGTGCAGCGCGAGCAGTGCTGGGCCGGGTACTGCGGCGGTACGTTCCCCGGCCGCACGGGTGACCTCGTGAAGTCGTCCACCGGCCGTTACGTAACCGCTTTCGCCTCCCGTGGAGCCGCCTCGGCGAAGAAGAACCCGGACGACGCCAGCGGCCGCGGCTGGACGGTGAAGGCGAAGACGAGCACTCATCAGGTCGCGCTCGCCTTCATGAAGAACCGCAACTCCGGTCCCGGTAAAGCCGTGTACCTCACCGGCGCCGTCGGCACGGAGAACGTCGACGTGCACGTCGCGCCGTACGGCAAGGACCGTCTGCTCGTCTCATGGGAGTCCCTGAAGAGCGCGAAGTGCGCGAGCGGGACCTGCACGGGGACCTTCACCGGCACCCACCTGCGTCTCGTCGACTGGAACGGCAAGTTCCAGAGCGCGGACACCGTGGTGAGCACCCGCATCACCGGCGACATCGCGGTCCTCAAGGACGGAACGCTGACCTGGGCGTACACGCCGGTGACGCCGACCTACGCGAAGGCGCTCACCGGGGCTTCACCGACCACGACCACGTTGCGGATCGCTCGTCTGAAGCCGTGAAACGGAAGTGGGACTCCGACCCCGTCCGCCAGCGGACGCTCAGGTCGAAAGCGCCCTGAGTTTTGTCGGACACCATCCTCTGCGCCTCCACGGACACCAGTTCCGGGAGGGGCAGCGGGTCCGGCTCTGCGGTGAGCCGGGCGAGCGCGACAAAGAGCGTCGCGGGGCCGTCCCTCACCTCCCCCAGCACACCGGACAGCGCGGCGGCGCCCGTCAGCCCGTACACCGGCACCAGGTCGGCCCGCAGGGTCCTGGCCTCGTGCCCGTGCTCGTCCTCGTGCTCCACCGGTGGCCAGCCCGTGACCTGCACCTCCGTGCCCGGCGCTGCGCCGGCCACCAGATGCGCTCGCACCTCCACCGCGCCGTCGGCGACCACCAGGCTGATGACCTCGGCGCCGGAGCTCAGTGCGTGCCGGGAGGCCGCCCAGCCTTCCCCCACCCCGAGGGGGACGATGCCCTCGCGGCGCGGGTCGCCACCGACCACGACGGCGTTGTCGGGTGGCGAGTCCAGCGGCCGCGTGATCGTGGAGTACGCGAACCGCGTGTAGTACGGGTCGTAGCGAACGTCCTCACTGCCGTGGTTGTGCAGGCGTACCAGTCCGTCGGAGCTCGTCGACTGCAGCAGCCAGTTGGGGGCGGAAAAGGGTGTCACCGCATTCTTCCGTTCCACCGGTCCGGCCTCCTCCTGCGCCGTCCACACCTCGTGTTCCGGCGGGAGCAGCAGGCCGAGGAAACCCTTGCTCGCCCAGTAGGGGGAGGCTGGTCCCGAGTATCCCTGCAGGACCGACCCATCGGGGCCGTGCCAGCCGAGCGTCAGCAGGCCGCGTTCGTCGACGGCGTCCCGTTCCAGGAAGTACTTCAACGCGCCCGAGGCCAGGCGGCGGGTCTCGCCGGAGGTCAGCGGGGTGTGGCCGGTCAGGGCGCCCAGCCACAGGGGGGCGGTGGTGGCGAAACGGTAGGTGAGGGAGCGGCCCTGGTGCATGGGGGCTCCGTCGCCGCCGAACAGGCGGGCGTAGTCGGCGAGATGCGCTTCGAGTCGGCCGCCGTAGAGGGTGAGCAGATCGGGGTCGTCGGCCAGCCAGGCGTGCAGGACCGGGTAGAGGTGCATCGCCCAGCCGTTGTAGTAGTCGAAGGCGCGGCCGGCGCCGTCGGTGTACCAGCCGTCGCCGACATACCACTGCTCGATGCGCTCGAGGCCGCGGTCGATCGCTTTGCGGGAGGCCTCCGGCTGGTGGCCTGTCGACTCCAGGAAACCGCCTACCGTGACCGGAAACAGCTCCCAGTTGCAAGGCCAGGGTTCGGCGGTCAGCGCGTCGCCGAGCCAGGCGGCCGCGCGCTGTCGCACGCCGTCGTCGAGGCGGTCCCAAAGCAGCGGACGGGTCAGTCGCAGTGCGAGGGCGATCGACGCGGCCTCGACGAGGGGCTGGCTGCGGTCCTCGATGCGGGGCCAGACGTCGCAGACACCGGCCGCGAGACCGTTTGCGTAGCGTTCCAGCGCCGTCTCGTCGCGGCGGAAGGCTGCCAGCAGCAGAGTGCGGGCGTATCCCTCCAGGCCGTCGGAGAGACGCCCCGACCAGCTCTCTCGGCTGCCAGGAAAGTGGTAGAGAGCGTAATCCCCAGTGGCGTACGGCTCCACCGCGGCCAGCAGGGCGTCGGCGGCCGCCTCCCAGTGGGCGCGGGTGTAGCCGGTGCGGGGGCTGCGGGCGGGGTCGGGCGGGGGCAGGTGCATCTGCTGTTTCTTTCGTTCGCGGTCGGGTCGGAGCCTGGGGAGGCCAGGACCTGGGGGCGTCCCGGTTCCGGTCGGGACGCCCCCAGGCGTTCATCCCACCCGCACGGTGCCTCTCGGCACCAGATGCTGGGCGACGAGTTCATCGCGGACCAGGCCCGCGTAGACCGTGGCTCCGTTCACGGAGGTGTGCGTGTTGTCGCGTTTCTCGTTGTAGAGGTAGAGAGCCTTGGAGCCCTCCACGCCCAGGGACTCCACCAGCGTCTTGGTCTTGGCGGTGAGGTCGATGAGCGGTACGTGCCGCGCGGCGGCCACGGAGCGGATGACTGCCGGATGGTCGACGCCAAGTCCATTGACCAGCAGGGCTGTTCCATTGTTCAGCGTGCCGTCGGCGTTGAACCAGCGGCGCACGATGGGGGTCACGAGGACCGGGCGACCGCCCTCCTCACGCACTCCCGCGACCAGCGTCTCAAGATTCGCCCGATAGGTCGCCTCGTCGGTCGTCTTGTCGTTGTGGGCGAGCTGGACCAGGACGAGGTCGCCGGGGTGGATCAGCGGCCGAACCGTTTCCCACAGTTGCGGGTTCCCCAGATACGTGACCGTACTCTCCCCGGAATCCGCATGGTTGGCGACCGAGACACCCTTGCGCAGGTACTGCGGCAACTGCTGCCCCCACCCGGTGTACGGGTCGGCGGGCTGGTCGCACACCGTGGAGTCACCGATGAGGAAGATCTGCCGGGCGGGCCGGGCGCGGGTGACCATGACGTCGGCCAGCGCCGGCGCCGAGCCGCCGAGTACCAGGTCGAGGCCGGGAGTTCCCTCGGCACCCGTCGGCTCGCCCTCGGGGCTGCGGACGTCGACGGTGAAGCTGCGGATGACGCGCTCGCCGGCGGGGACGACGGTCTCCGGGAGCAGGGCGCGTCGGGTCTCTCCGCTGACAGCGGTGCTCGACGCGGTGTCGCCGCCGAGGATGACCTTCACGTCGTAGGTACCGGCCGGGACGTCGAAGTGGCATGCGGTGACAGTGCAGTTGTCGCTGCCGAGGGGCACGCGGCCGCCGTGGGCGTGAGCGGTGCCGGGTACGGCCGTCGGACCGACGGTCAGGGTCAGCGCCGCCAGCACGGCGATGTTGAAACGTCTCACTTGCGGCTCCTCCGTCACGACAACAGGGGCTGGCGGCTGGACGGTACCGCCTCTGGCAAGCGCTTTCTAGACCTTGGATCGATTTCACAAGATTGCCAACCTCCAGCAAGCGAAAGCCCTTTCGCGAAATCGATTCAACTGTCACTCTCTCAGGCACCCGCACCCCCACACCTCCCGAAGGAGACACCCCCATGTCCGGAACCGAGAGCCACAGGCCGGTCCGACGCCGCACCTTCGTCCTCGGCACCGCGGTCGTCGCCGGCTCGGCCGCCCTCGCCGGGCCGCTCTCCGTCCCGGCCGCCGCGGCGGCCTTCGGCTACACCGACGACGGATCGAACTACGTCGTCGACACCGGCGCCAACCTGATCTTCAAGGTCAGCAAGACCACCGGCGATCTGACCTCACTGGTCTACCGGGGCACCGAGTACCAGGGCTACGGCGGCATGAACTCGCACATCGAGTCGGGACTCGGCAGCTCCACCGTCACGATCACGCAGTCCGGCTCGACGATCCTGATCTCGGTCACGCACGGCACGCTCAAGCACTACTACGCGGCCCGAAGCGGTGAGAACAACGTCTACCTGTGGACCAACAAGGCCGACACGTCCGTTTCGGCAACCCGTTACATCGTGCGCGTCAAAGCCGGCCTGTTCCTCAACGACGAGCCCGACTCCTACACCTACACGACCAGCACCATCGAAGCCTCCGACGTCTTCGCGAAGTCCGACGGCCAGACCCGCTCCAAGCACTACTCCAAGCTGCGCGTCATCGACTACGACTACATCGGCTGGACGACGGGCGGCGTCGGTCTGTGGATCGTGCGCAGCAACCACGAGAAGGCCTCCGGCGGCCCCTTCTACCGCTCCCTCCTGCGCCATCAGAGCGCCGACGGCGGCGGCCTGTACGAGATCCTGTACTACGGCCAGAACCAGACCGAGGAGCAGCGGTTCGGCCTCCAGGGCCCCTACGTCATCGCCTTCACGGACGGTGGCGCACCCTCGGCGTCGCTGTTTCCGGGAACCCTGACCACGTCCTGGGCGGACTCGCTCGGCATCTCCGGATACGTCGGCGCGAGCGGCCGCGGCCGGGTCGCGGGAGTCGGCATCACCGGACGCAACACCGCGTATCCGTACACGGTCGGGCTCGCCAACTCGGCGGGACAGTACTGGGGTTCGGCCAGGTCGTCCGACGGCTACTTCTCGATCGCGGGGGCACTGCCCGGGACGTACACGCTGACCGTCTACAAGAGCGAGCTGGCTGTATACAGTACACAGGTGACGGTGTCCGCGGGCGGAACGACGACCCTGAACTCGATCGCGATCCCGTCCTCGAACGACCCGGGCAACGCGAGCGCGATCTGGCGGATCAACGACTGGACCGGTACGCCGAGCGGCTTCAAGAACGCCGACCTCATGACGTACGCGCATCCGTCGGACGCACGGGCGGCCGCCTGGACCGGCAACGTGGTGATCGGCAGCGGCAGCGAGACCTCGGCGTTCCCCTGCTACATCTGGAAGGACGTCAACAGCGGTCTGCTCGTGTACTTCAGGCTGACCGCGGCCCAGGCCGCCGCCGCGCACACCCTGCGCATCGGCGTGACGACGGCCTACGCGAACGGACGACCGCAGGTCGTCGTGAACGACGCCTGGACCTCCGCCATCCCCTCCCCGCCCACCCAGCCGAGCACCCGGTCCCTCACGAACGGGTCCTACCGGGGCAACAACTACACGTTCACCTACAACGTCCCGGCGAGTGCGTGGCTCGCGGACACCAGCCAGTACAACGTGCTGAAGATCAACGTGGTGAGCGGTTCGGGGTCCACCTCCTACCTCAGCGCGGGCACGTCGATCGACGCGATCGACCTGCTTGCCTGACGAAACGTCATGTACCGCGCGTCCACTGCTGGTTGGTTCCCCCGTTGCAGGTGTAGGTGATGACTGCGGCGGAGTTGGCGGCGGACGCGCCGTTCACGTCCAGGCACTCGCCGCTCGCACGGGAGATGACGTTGACGTAGCTGCCCGAGGTCGTCAGCGACCACTGCTGGCCGGTGGCCGTCGCGTTGCAGTTCTCCTGGCTGACCGTGCTCGCGTTCTCCTGCGCACAGAGGGAGCTGCTCCTGACGACCAACTGGTAGTAACCGCTTCCGACCGACTTGAACCAGTACTTCTGGTTGTTGCCGCCGTTGCAGTCGTACTGCTTGATCTGGGCTCCCGCCCAGAGGGACTGGCTCGTGACGTCCGCGCACTTGCTGCTGTGCCGGGCGATCAGCGTGTTGTAGGTGGCGCTCGTGCCGGTGACCGTTCCCACGGCCGTGTCGACGGTGACCTCGGGGAACCAGGACATCGACAGCGAGGTGGACGTCGGGAAGGTCAGCGGCAGCCAGACGTAGCGGGAGTCGTTGACGGTCCCGCCGAAGGAGTTGCCCCAGCGGTCGCCCAGATAGAGGTAGGAGGTGCCCGAAGTCCCCTGGACGGGAAGGACGTACGCGGTCTGCGAGCCGTACGTCGTCGAGTCTCCGACGTTCGTCATGGCCGACCAGGGGCCGGCGAGGGAAGTCGCCGTCGCGTACTGCTGCTGGTTGGGGCTCCAGCCGGTCGCGCCCGAAGTGAGCATGAAGTAGACGCCGTTTCGCTTGAACAGCGCCGGGGCCTCGCGATGCCCTCCGTGCCAGGGATCGGCGACCAGACCTGCGATACCGGTGTAGTCGTCGGTGAGCCGGTAGATCTGCAGGTCGTAGTTCTCGCGGGCCGCCGAGATCATGTACCCGGCGCCGTCCGTGTCCACGAAGACCGTGATGTCACGGGACATGTACTGACCGAGCGGCTGGAAACTGCCCTGCCAGGTGTAGTTTCCGTCGACGGTGTCCGAGACGGCTACAGCGGCCCGGGCCTCGCTGTAGTCCGTGCCGTTCTCCTTGTGCATCCACATCACGAATTTCCCGGTGGACGCGTTGTACATGACCTTCGGCCGCTCGATGTTGGCGGTGGCCAACTCGGAGTCGCTCGACTGGGTCAGGACGTGATTGCGGAACTCCCAGTTCTTGAGGTCGGTGGAACGGTAGGCGTCCACGTAGCGGAAGGTGTTGTCGGCGTTGCGGTTCTCGCCGAACCAGTAGTAGTAGGAGCCGACTTTGAGAAGCCCGCCACCGTGGGCGTGCACCGGACTGCCCGAAGTGTCGGTGAACTGCGTGCCGTTGGCGATCGTGACGGCTGCTGCGTGGGCCGGTCCCGCAGCGGCGAGGGCGCCTGTCAGCGCCAGACATAGGGCGAGCAGGGTCGCGTACGCACGTCTCATCCGTTCTCTCCTTCGTGGATACCCCGGCCTTCGGGCCGGGGTGGGGGTACCTCCCGCTTGCGGGGGAGAAACGAAGCTCCTGCGGAGCAGGGCAGGGAAAGCCGGTTCGCCGCCAGGGCGGACCGGCGTTCGCCGGCCACTGGCCGACACGCTTGGCTGGCGGGCGAGGAAGTCAATTCGCGCACTCTCCTTCACTGTGTCGGCGACGGGGACGCCGAAGTCGGGGGTACCGTCCGGGTTCCAGCCGAAGGTCTGGATCCGGGTGTGGCGGTTGGGGTCGTCGAGCGGGTCGCCATCGATCTCCTGGTACTGACGGGCGTGGTAGAGCAGGACGTCGCTCTCGCCGTCCTCAGCCACCGTGAACGAGTTGTGGCCGGGCCCGTACACGCCGGCGGAGTCGCTGGTGGCGAACACCGGCACCGGCGACTTGGACCACGCTGCCGGGTCCAGGAGATCGGCGTCGGCGGTGAGCAGGCCGACGCAGTAGTGGTGGTCGGTGGCGCTCGCCGAATACGTGAGGTGGATCCGGCCATGGCGTCGGAGTGCGTACGGCCCCTCGTTGACCTTGTGACCCACGCACTCCCAGTCGAACTCGGGGAAGGACAGCACGGCTTGATGTCCCGTCAGCGTCCATGGGTTCGCCATCGCGGACAACACGATCGCCGTGCTGTGACCCTCGCGGGACGGGTCGTGCTGCGCCCAGGCGAGGTAGCGGGTGCCGCGGTGGGCGAACGTGGTGGCGTCGAGGGAGAAGGTGTCCCAGGCCGTCTCGATGCGACCTCTCTCCGTCCAAGTGCCCTGGAAAGGATCGGGATCGGTGTTCTCCAGGACCCGGACACGGATCGCCCACGGGTCCTCGGCGGGCGCCGCGGCGAAGTAGATGTACCGGGCGTCGTCGACGTGATGGAGCTCCGGCGCCCAGATGTGCGCGCCCATGTCGCCGGTGGGGTGCGCCCTCCAGATGACGGACTCGGGAGTGACGGCGAGTCCGGCCAGCGTCACGGAACGCCGCAGCACGATCCGGTCGTAGTCGGGGTGGGTCGCCGTGAAGTAGTAGAAACCGTCTCCATGGCGGTGGACCTGAGGGTCTGCGCGGTGGGGAACGAGCGGGTTGGGGCACACAGGTTGCCTCTCGAGAGAGGGGCGTTCGGAACTGCGAACGAGATGTGGAATGACGAACGCCGAAAAGGTAAGGGTGTGTTACGAGCAGGTCAACGGGTCTGACGGGACTTGATGGAAAGCCCTTTCCGGAGTTTTCCGGCAGGAGGGCGTTCCGCTGGGCCGCAGGGCTCCGCGGCGGGCTCTCGGACGGAACGAATTTCTGTTATCGGCGGCGTGCCCGCGCGTCTCCGATGCGTGCGCAGCCCTCTCCACACCTCAGCCGCGGCCGTCGGCGCCCTCGCGGCGGTCGCGGCCCTCCTCGCCACCGCTCCCCCGGCCGTGGCCGCCGACGCCCGGGACGTCACCACCGACGTCCTCGCGAACCGGGACGTGACGCTCACCGGCGACACTGTGATCACCGTGCCCGCCGGGACGACAACGTACGACGGCGTTTTCCGCGGCCAGGGAACGCTTACCGTGCGCGGCGGCGGCACGCTCGTTCTGAGCAAGGACAGCGACTTCGCCCTGCCCGAATCCCGCCGGCGCCAAGTGGTGCGCACCCAGGGCGGAAACCATCCGTACACGACCGTCACCAACCCCGACCCGCCCGCGATCACCGTGGAGCGCGGGACGACCCTGCAGTACGGCACCGGTGGGGGTACGGGTCTGATCGGGCACTTCCCCTACGACACCCCCGGGTACCGACTCAACCAGCTCAACGTCCGCGTCGACGGAACCCTACGGCTGTCGCTGACCCGCACTTTCAACATCGGCACGATCAGCGGGTCGGGCCTGGTCACCCAGCCCCGCAACATGTGGGGCACCCTCGACCTGGCGGGCACCCACCCCTTCTCCGGGGTCATCGACAACGGCACCGGCATGGCGGTCGGCCGCCCCGAGTACCCGGTGTCGTTGCCCCGCACCCGGGCGATCCTGAACCAGGGATCCTGGATCATCGACACCCCGCTGTATCAGACGATCACTCTGCGCCAGGACTTCTACCAACGGCAGTACGGCAGCGACGTCAACGTCCACACGCGGCCCGGCAGCAAGGTCGTCCTCACAGGCCAGTACAGCTACAGCGACCAGGGCGGCGACACCAGCCCCTCGCTCAGCGACCCCGACATCAACTGGCGGGCGATTCCACACCAGTTGAACAAGCGCGGCACCAACGTCGAGGGCGCGAACGTTCAGTGGGGCGACGGCACCACGCACAAGATCTTCATGCCGGGAACAAAAGACACCGTTTACATCAACCTGCACGAGGCCAGCGGACGGCGGTCGCTGCTCACGTTCGACTACAACGGTCCTGTCACCCTGGGCGCGCCGATCGGGGGCGGCAAGTATCACGACACGCTGGCCGCGCCCGGCGCCGGCGATGTCGTCATCGCCGGGACCAAGGGAAACGACGTCACCTTCGCGGCCTCGCAGTACTACGACGGTTCGACAACCGTGAACAAGGGAGCGGTCCTGCGGCTGGGGTCGGCGCAGGGAGACGGGTCCCTGCTCACCGGAACGGACCGGCGCCGCATCGTGAACGACGGCACGCTCGTCGTGCGCAACTCAAAGAACGCCATCTCACTGTCCCGGCTCGGCGGCAGCGGCTCGCTCGTCCAGTCCGGAGCTGCGACGACGACCCTCACCGGCTCCGCCGTGACGTACACCGGGACGACGACGGTCGAGCAGGGAACCCTCGCGCTCAAGGGCGGAGCGACGCTCGCCAACAGCCGGGCGATCCGGCTGACGTCGGCGGGGGCGCGGCTGGACACCGGCGGCTCGGCGCTGCGGGTGACCAGCGCACTCAGCGGCACGGGCACAGTCAAGGGCGCCGTGACGAACGAGGGCGTGGTCACAGGCGGGCTGACGGTGACCGGCGCCTACACGCAGAGCGACGAGGGGCAGCTGGTCCTGGCGGGCTCGCCCTTGAAGGTGGGCGGCAAGGTCGTCCTGGGCGGCGGGCTCGACCTGTCCGCCGCAGAGAGGGCTACGAGGACGGAGGCACGGACGGGGACGGCGTCCGAGGCAGCGGGTGCTGGTACCGCTCCCGGAAAGGCCTCCGCCTCAACCGATACCGATACCGATACCGCTTCCGGCAACGCTCAGGCCACGACCGGGAAGACCCCTGTCCGGGAGATCACCGTCGTGAACCACAGCGGCAGTACGCCCACCACCGGCACCTTCGACGGGTTGCGCGAGGGCGCCGAGGTGAAACTCGCCGACACCGTTTACCGGATCAGTTACAAGGCCGGCGACGGCAACGACGTGGTCCTGACGGCGACGACCGTGAGCCCTTCGGCAAGCCCGACCCGGCAGGCCTCGTCGGATTCCCTGACGGACGCAGCGCGCAACGTCGGCGCGGCCGACAGCGGAGCGTTCGGCTGGTGGCCGTACGTCCTGGCAGCCGGGCTGCTCGGCGCACTGCTGGTCCCGGCGACCAAGCGCACGCGGAGCGGAGGGCGGCGTCGAGGTGGGCGGCACTCGGCGCACGGACGATGACTCGACTCTCGAGCGGCGACCCATCGTGCGACGCAACGCGCTCCCCGGTCGTCCTGCGCCCACGCCGTCACCCGTGCGTGAAGATCTCCAAGGCGAGGCGGGGCGTGGTGAGGGGGCGGCAGGGCATCGTACGCGTGCGGGAAAGCGTTACCGAAACCCGAAATCCCACATGGTGAGCGATCCATTCAGTTGCTGGACAGAGCGGGCTGTCCGCCGCTGCTTCGACTAGTGCCGCGGCAGGCAACGTTTGCCCGTCAAGGAGCGGCGTCCGGTGCGTGCTCTCGGTGTGCCGGCCGGAAGTCCTCGTACTGGACGTACTT
>NZ_JBFAKW010000037.1:0-68010 GCF_040655955.1 Streptomyces sp. NPDC050263
CGACGGCCCAAACCGCAGACGGACAGAGGCGATGTGACGCCCTCGGCCCTGAACCGGCAACTCGGAGAAGCCCGCTTAACACCAGTCACCTAGAGCGCGAAGTCGGTTGCCTGGAGGCATCGTTGCGCTCCAGGCAACCGTACACAGTAGCCACCCTCTGCAATCAATTGGATCCCTAGGGTAACTATCTGGCATCCGAGGGAGTTCCTCCCGGACCAGTCGCGGACCTAACGGCGCCGAAGGACATCACCCCACGAGCCGCCCGCTCATGAGCGCGGCGACACGCCGAATACCCGTAAGCAGGGCCCGAATCGCCAGCAACACCGGGAGAGGTCTTCGACCTCATGGCCCCCGCGGGGAAGACCACCGACCGGTGGCGCTGTCGCTGCAGGTGCAGCACGGACAGAACGAGTAGCTCCGCGGGCTCGGTGAACAGCCGGTCGATTTGGTCGCCGTTCTTGCCCAGGGCCCTGCCGTCCATGGCGC
Organism: Streptomyces sp. NPDC050263; assembly: GCF_040655955.1. Taxonomy (NCBI): domain Bacteria; kingdom Bacillati; phylum Actinomycetota; class Actinomycetes; order Kitasatosporales; family Streptomycetaceae; genus Streptomyces; species Streptomyces sp. NPDC050263. Next base: position 487 of record NZ_JBFAKW010000037.1, read on the forward strand.
GAGGGTAGCCGGGTCCCTTGAACAGCCAGGCGGCCGAAACCTGGCGCCCACGGACGAACACTCGTGATGTGTACAGATCGCAGCGCTCGCCACCCCCGTCTTTCGGAACGCATGACTCGCCAATCAGCCCGGCGAAGGCGCGTTTCACCACATCCTCCGGCACGCGCAGGACCGCGTCACTCTCGGCCTCAGTGATGGGGGACGCGAAGCCGATCCCGCTGAACTGGCTGATATCGCCGGGGTACACCCGCGCTCCCGGCGGCGGGGTCGTCATCGACGAACGACCCAATTCCGATGAAGACCGGCGTGAGCTCAATGCGCGCTGCGCTGAGATTGGTGACCGTTCCGATCAGGTAGGCCCGCCTGTTCCCGGCGAGGCTGTCGGTCGCGGACGAGCCGGCGGTTCTTGCCGAGTTGAATGTGCCGGTGACACGCATCGGCTCGTCCGCGTCGAGCACCGCCGTAAAGCTGACCGGCTTGAAGCCTGGGGCGTCGTGGTCCCGGTCCCGCTGGAACGCAAGATCCAACTCAGCGCCGACGACCTGCCCTGTGCGCAGGTCCTGCTCCAGGACGCACCTCGCCAACTCGCCAACTCCCAGCGAGGAGAGCGCATCGGCGAGTTCCGTGGCGAGCACGTAGGGCAACGCTGCCTCGGGCTCGCTCCTGCGGGCAGCCCGCGCCCGCGCGGACTCCGTCCGCTGCTCGCCAAGGAGCGACTATGCGACCCAACTGGGCGCGCAGGTCCGGCGCGGTGCTGCGGTGGCCGGTTTCGAGCAGGACGACGAGGGGGTGACCGTCGAGCTGGCCGACGGGGAACAGCTGCGTTCGCGCTACCTCGTCGGCTGTGACGGCGCGCGCAGTACGGTGTGCAAACTGCTGGGCGTCGGCTTCCCCGGCGAGCCCTCGCGGACGGAGACGCTGATGGGCGAGATGGAAGTGGGCGTGCCGCACGGGGAGGTCACCGCGAAGGTGACCGAGATCCGCGAGACCCATCAGCGCTTCTGGCTCCGGCCCTTCGGTGCAGGGGTCTACAGCGTCGTAGTACCCGCCGCGGGAGTCGGCGATCGCGCGGAACCGCCCACCCTCGAGGATTTCAAACAGCAACTGCGCGCCATCGCCGGCACGGATTTCGGCGTGCACTCCCCGCGCTGGTTGTCCCGCTTCGGGGATGCCACCCGGGCTGGCCGAACGTTTCCGGGTCGGGTGGGTGCTGCTGGCCGGCGATGCGGCACACGTCCATCCCCCACCGGCGGACAGGGCCTCAACCTGGGCGTTCAGGACGCGTTCAACCTCGGCTGGAAGCTGGCCGCACAGAGCCCGGTCGTTGCTGACCACAGCAGCCAGGCCAAGGCCGGTTCGGGCTTCGGCAAGGCAACCTTCACCATCGAATGGGACAACGAGCAGGCGATCTGTCCACGCGGGGCCACGAGTGTGTCCTGGACGGAGCTGAGGATGAGGGGGAACACCTTTCTGCAGGCCCGGTTCGCCGAGGCGGACTGCCGGTCCTGCCCGGATCGCACACGGTGCACGTCCTTCGACCCGGCCCCGCTCGGTAGCAGTGCTGCCCCGGCCGCTGCATGAGATCCAGACGCGTAACCGGCTCGATCAGCAGAGCGAGGAATGGCAGGGCCGTTACGCGATCCGCGCCGGCACCGAGGCCACCCTCTCGCAGAACGTCCGGGCCCACGGGCTGCGACGTTCCCGCTACCACGGCCTGGCCCGCACCCACGTCCGACACGTCCTCACCGCGATGGCCTGCAACGTCACCCGAATCGCCGACTGGATCGACACCACACCCAGAACACGACGCCGGACCACGCACTTCCGCACTCTGTGCTCAGCCACCGCATGACCTGCCCGACATCGCCAACAGAGTCACGGCATTGCCTCTGAGGCAACCCTAGGTGATCGTGCGCTTCTGGGTTCTCGCAGAACGGTGAGGGCCGCGTCGAGTGCGGTAGGGGTGGTGGTGGCGTGGATGCTGAAACGTATGCGGTCGTCCCCGTGCACGGTCGCGGTCACCCCCGCCGCCTCGAGCCGTTCGTGGACGGCCGGGGTGTCGCCGCGCGGAATGCCCACCACGACAAGACCCGCGCGTTGATGCGGTGAGACGGGCGACAGCACCGGCACGCCCGCGGCGAGGAGCCGGTCGATGAAGGCGGTCGCCGTGTGCTCGATGCGACGCTGGACGGTGGCGACCCCGACCGATTCCAGTTGGGCGAGCGCCGTCGCGAGTGCCCCGGACGCGAACGGTGATCCGTTGGTCGTGGAGAATCGCTGTGCGCCGGGGAGCGGCTCGTGGGGCACGCCGTCGTAGTGCGAGGGCCTTTCGACACCGGTCCAGCCGCCAAGAGTTGGCCGCAGGCGCGCGAGGCCCCGGGGGGACAGTGCCACGAAGCCCGTGCCCCACCCCGCTCTGAGCCACTTCTGACCGCCGACGACGAGCGCGTCGGCCAGGGTCCAGTCGGCGTCGACGACACCGAATCCCTGGATGCCGTCCACCACGAGGAGGCGGTCACCGATCACGGAACGGATGCCGGCCAGGTCGGCGCGGACCCCGGTGCGGAAGTCCACCGCGCTGACCGCCACCGAGACGGTGTCCGGCGTGAGGGAGGCTGCCACACGTTCGGGCGTCACCGGCGCGAGCTCGTCCCCGGGCACGGCACGCAGAGTACGCACGGTGGTGAGCCCCGCCTCCTGTGCCCGCCACCACGCGTACAAGTTCGAGGGAAACTCCGCAGCGCTGACGAGCACCGCGCCCCGCGGCAGCCCGAAGGCGATCTGGAGAAGGCCGAACGACGTGCTGGGCGTCAGCGCCACCGCGCCGCGGTCGAAACCGGTGAGGCGCGAGACCGCGGCGAGAGCGTTCTCGTCCTCCGCGTGCAGTCCCGCTGAGGGAACACCGGCGCTCGCGTCGGCCGTGAGCCGGCCGATCGTCTCCACGACGGCGCGCGACGGTGGTCCGTAGCTGCCGAAGTCGAGGTATCCGGCCGGCTCGGCGAAGGAGGCGAGGTAGTCGTCGAGTTCTGCCGTCATGCTGTGTGCATTCACTCCGAGTCCGAGTTCAGGTCCGTAAAAGGGTTGCGGATTTTCACCGCAGGGGCGGCAACGTCACCCGCTGGACCGGTGTGATGTTTCCGGCGCGGTCGGTGGCGGTGAACTCAAGGGTCTGTGGCTCGTCGCGCAGCGCCCTGGTGAACGGCTCCTGGTAGATGCCCCAGAACGTCTCCGGGGTACGCCATTGAACGTGGTCCACACCGGACACATCGTCGACGGCGTGGAGGGTCACCTCGACGTTGCTCGGTCCGAGCGGACGGACTTCGGCACGCACCGACGGGGGCCGTGTGTCCACGGAGACCTCGCGAGTGGCGTGGACGACCCGGCCGCAAGCGTCGGTGGCCCTGCCCCGGAGCACATACCGGCCCTCGCCGTCCAGCGCGATCACGCCGGTCGCGGGCTGCCATGTGCCCTCGCCCACCGCGGCCTCCAGGGTGGCGGGCGAGGCCGAGGTCACCGCGAAGCCCGGCTCGCGGGTGTACCACCCGGACGGGGCACGGTCGCCGGTCACCTCCACCCGGACCACCGGCAGCGGGTCCCCCACGCCGACGTCCGCCGGGAGCGACCACTCGACGACGTCCTCGACCGGCTGCCCGTCCGCGGAGGTCACCCGGGACACGCGCGGTACGTCCGCCGAGTCCGGGCCGACCACACCGCGTCGGGGCACGGCAGGGCTGTCGAGGGTGCTCGCGGCGGCCGCCATGAGCACCGCGACCGCTTCGTCCCGGCTCAGCAGCCCGGACCGGGCCGACCGCACCACCTCCCGGTGGACCGCGGTGAAGAACGCGGCGACGTCGTCGTATCCGCCGTCCGCCCACAGCCCGGTGAGGAACGACCGGCCCTCGGCGTCATGGCGGTCGGGCACCCCGGGCGCGCTGCCCAGGAAGGCGATCTCCGGGTCGGCCAGGCGCAGGTACATGTGACAGCGGTGGTCGCCGCCGGACCAGGCCGGTTCGAAGGTCCGGCCGAACACCGAGACCAGGTCGCCGTCGGTGGTGTGCCCGGCGATGCTGCCGTCGAGACGCCGATGGGCGGCCGCCGCGACCGGCAGGGTGGTCGTGGCGTCGTCGCGCGCCAGCAGCACGGTGGGGCCCAGTTCCAGGCTGACCAGCGTGGGGTCGTCGGGGGTGGGCACCAGCCGCAGCGGCATCGGCAGGTCGAGCTCCACGATGTCGCCGGGGCGGAAATCGCGCCGCAGCGTCACGAATCCGGTGTCGGGCACAGGCACCTCCACGCCGTCGACCCGGGCGCCGGCGGCCCAGGGCGGGATGCGCAGGTGCAGCTCGCCCGAGAAGGCGAGGCCGAACTCGAGTGCCACCTTCCCGTCGCGGGGGTACCGGGTCCGCAGCATCACCTCCCCGCCGGCGTGGCGCAGCCGCGACGGTACATACTGCGTCACGTACAGCTGCCCCGGTGCGTGGAACCACACCGATTCCTGGTGCTTGACGTGGCTCTCCAGGCCGGTGCCGCCGCAGCAGGTGCCGACGTTGTCGTACTCGCGGACGGCGCCCGGGTCCACCGGGTACATGTACAGGACCTCGGGGCTGGTGTCCGAGGTGACGTCCGCGCGGGAGCCGACGATGTGGTTGAGCGAGGCGCGCTCGGCGTAATCGGCGTACCGGCCGTTGAGGGTGTGTCCGAACAGCGAACGGGCGATCTTCAGCAGGTTGTAGGTGGCGCAGGTCTCGGCGTTGCGCCGCTTGACGAACCCGGCCACGGTGTCCGCGGGGCCCCACAGTTCGCCCTCGCCGGTGCCGCCGTGCGCGAAGGTCCGGCCGGGCACGATCTGGTCCCAGAGGGCGACCACCGCGTCGAGGTAGCGGCGCTCGCCGGTGTCGTCGTACTGGTCGAGGTGCCCGACGAGCATCGGGAGATGCTGGTTGGCGTGCATGCCGTCGAGCACGTCACGGCCCTCGACCGCGGCGTCGAGCATGCTGTCGACCTCGAATGCCCCGGCGGTGCGCAGAAACAACGGCTGGCCGGTGATCCGGTGCAGTTTCACCATGGTCTCGTTCATGCCGCCGAATTCGCCGGCGATGTAGAGCGACCACATGCGCTGCAGTTGTGCCCGCTCCAGCCGCAGAACCCGGCCCGCCACCCAGTGACCCATGCCGGTGACGATCTCCAGCGCCTGCCGGCAGCCCGTCAGCTCGTACGCGTCGAGCAAGCCGGCCATGATCTTGTGGCAGGTGTAGTACGGCGCCCAGATCTCCCCGTACGGAGCCAGTTGCTCCAGCCGCGAGAACTGCCACTCGCCGTACGCCGCCAGAAATCCCGGATGGCTGTAGCGTCCGGTCGCCGCCAGCGCGTCGCGCACCTCGGCCAGGCCCGCGACCGTCTCGTGGGCCCTGCTCAGGAGGGCTTCCTCGCCAGTGGACGCGTATGCCAGCGACAGCATGGACAGGAAGTGGCCCGCGTAGTGTCCGCGCAGCAGACTCGCCGTGGGTGCGACGCCCGGTCCGGGGTAGTCGGCCTCGGACCACGCTCGTTCGTCGGGATGGCCGAAGTCCTCCCAGGTGCCGGGTGGCAGCGCTCCGCGGGTGTCGAGCCCCGCGTTGGCCCGGAAGACCGCGAGCACCCGGTCCACCGGGAACACCCTGGCGAGATGCAGCATCTGGTCCCGGGTGCGGGAGTGCACGCCGTCGAGCAGGTCCACGTCCCGCAGGGCGAAGGGACGTACGCGGGTCATCGGACCGCCCATTTCTCGAGTCCGGCGGCGTCGATCGGCAGCGCTTCCGACAGCACCTCGTGCCCGGTCCCGGTGACCAGGAGGTCGTCCTCCAGGCGGACGCCGATCCCGCGCAGTTCCGGAGGGAGGGTCTCGTCGTGGGCATGGAAGTACAGGCCGGGCTCGACCGTCAGCACCATGCCGGGCCGCAGCGGCGCGCCCTGGTACCGCTCGTACGACGACGAGCCGCAGTCGTGCACGTCCAGGCCCAGGTGGTGGCCGATACCGCAGACGATGTAGCGGCGGTGCTGCTGGCCCTCGGGTGCGAGGGCCTCGTCGACCGAGACCGGCAGCAGCCCCCAGTCGTGCAGTCCGCGGGCCAGAACCTCCATGGCGGCGAAGTGGAAGTCGGTGTACGTGGCGCCGGGGCGTACCTGGTCCATGCCCGCGCGGTACGATGCCTCGACCAGGTCGTGCACCCGGCGCTGGACCGGGGTGAAGGTGCCGCCCACCGGTATCGTCCGGGTCACGTCCGCGGTGTAGAGGGAGTTCGCTTCGACGCCCATGTCGAGCAGCAGGGTCTCGCCGGGCCGGACCGGGCCGTCGCAGCGGACCCAGTGCAGGATCGGCGCGTGCTCGCCGGAGCCGACGATGGTGCTGTAGCCGGGCCCGTTGCCGAAGGTGCGGGCGTGCCGGTCGAAGGTGCCTTGCAGCCAGCGCTCCCCCAAGCCGTCGGCGACGGCCCGCGGGACCTCGTCGGCGACGGCGGCGAATCCGGTGACCGTGTGGTCCACGGCCTCACGCAGCTGTGCGATCTCCCACTCGTCCTTGATCATGCGGAGGTCGGAGAGCACGGTGCGCAGTTCGTCCGGCCCGCCGCCGTGCCGCTCGCCGAGCTCGCCGATCGGCCGCACCGGCAGATCCAGCGCGGCCGACCACGCCGCGAGCCCCGCCGACGGGCCGACCCACAGTTCCCCGTACGCCGCGCTGGCGTGGAAGTCGCGTTCGCCGGGCCGGGCCGGAGCGGGCATGTACAGCACCGCGTCGTGGCCGCCCGGCCGCGGGGTCATCACCAGGACCGCGCCCTCGACCTGGCACGAGGTGGCCCAGACGAAATCGCTGTCCACCCGGAAGGGGTGGTCCGCGTCGCCGTTGCGGTGGCGGGCGCGGCCCGCCGCCAGGACCAGGGTCCGGTCCGGCAGGCAGGTGCTGAGCCGGGCCCGGTGCTCGGCCGCCGCCCGTGCCGCGGCCGGACTCACCGGCGCCGGGACGTCGCGTTCGGCCCAGCCGTGCCCGATGCGGGCCAGGAAGCCGGGGCTTTCGTCGGCCAGACGCGGCGGCTTCGTTCCCGCGTACGGCGGGGTGGTGATCTCGGTCAACGCTTTTCGCCTCCTCGGTCGCGGACCATCTCCCGCAGCCGGGGGAATACCCGGCCGTCGCCGATGCCGTCGTGTTCGTATTCGTTGGTCACCCAGGTCTGCGCGTTGCCGACCCGGGTCAGGGTGTCGCGCTGCAGATCGGCGTCGACGAACACGTCGTCGGCGTACACGGCGGCGGCCAGCGGGACGTCGTTGGCGGCGAGCCGGGCGAGGTCGTAGAGCGGGTTCCAGATCTTCTGCTCGGCGAGCTCGGCCATGGCGGGCGCGAACGGCCGCAGCGCCCGGATCTCCTCGAACATCCACGGAAACGTCATCTCCGAGGTGAACAGCAGCGGTCGGCGGTCCTCGGCGAACTCCGGCCGCCGGTCGCGTTCGCGCTGTGCCGCCCAGCGGAACGGACCGTTCGCGCCGTCGCCGTAGATCGACTCCTGGAGGGTCCAGAACAGCGGGTTCCCCGCGTTCGACGTCTTGACCAGCACCGTCTCCAGGAACTTGCCGTCGACCCTGCCGTCTTCGCGGATCGCTTCGGAAACCAGCCAGTGCAGGCGCTGGTGGCCTGCTCCGAAGCCGAGCTCCCCGCCCAGGGTCTGGAACCGGCGCACCGACAGCGGCGAGCCGTCGGGCAGCGTCACGTCACCGGCGGCGAGCCGGTCGGCGATCGCGGTCACCGCGGCGACGTCCTGGGGGTAACGCCGGTAGAAGTCGGCGGTCTTGCCTGCCACCCGGTCGAACGTGCGCCGGTAGACCTCCTGAGGATCGGGCGGTGTGCCGGGGATCCCGCCGCAGACGTAGCAGGCGGTCAGTGCCTCGGGTGCGTGCGACAGGTAGGTCAGGGTGATCCACCCGCCGAAGCTCTGCCCGAGGGTGGCCCACCGTTTGCCGTCGTAGGCCCGGGTCCTGACGTGTTCGAGATCGCGCACGATCGAGTCGGCCCGGAAGTGCAGCAGGTGGTCCGCGGCCGCACGGGCGTCGGGGAAAGCGGCGATGTCGGTTCCGTCGACCGGGGTGCTGCGCCCGGTGCCGCGCTGGTCGACCAGGACGACCCGGTAGTGCGGCAGGGCCTCGGTCAGCCAGCCTCCCACCGGGGCGGGCCGGGGGTTCGCGCCGCCGGGGCCGCCCTGCAGATAGGTCAGCAGCGGCAGTTCGTCGTGGCGGCGTTCGGGGTCGGTGAGCTCCCGGACGAACAGCTCGATGCTCTCGCCGCCGGGATCGGACCAGTCCAGTGGCACGGCGACGGTGAACTCGCGGACCCAGGCGCCGGGCAGGGGGTATTCCACGGGGTTCATGCGGTGGCTCCGGTCGAGTTGCGTCGGCGTGCGTCCCACTCGGGGCGGATCCGCGGTACGGCGGCCAGCAGTGTGCGGGTGTACTCGTGCTGCGGATCGTCGAAGACCGCGTCCCGCTCGCCGACCTCCACCACGCGGCCGGCCGTCATCACCGCGACGCTGGTGGCGATCTGCCGTACCACGGCGAGGTCATGGGCGATGAACAGGCAGCCGAAGCCCTCCTCGCGCTGCAGTTCGCGCAGCAGGTTGATGATCTGCGCCTGCACCGAGACGTCGAGCGCCGAGACGGCCTCGTCGCAGACCAGTACGCGCGGGCTCACGGCGAGCGCGCGGGCGATACCGATGCGCTGGGCCTGCCCGCCGGAGAACTGCGCGGGGTAGCGGTCGACGTGATCGGGGTCGAGCCCCACCCGTTCCATGAGCGCTCGGGCGACCGTCCGGGCGCCTCCGGGTATCGGCCGTTTCTGGTAGCGCAGGGGCGCGGTGACGATCCGCTCGACGGTGTGCCGGGGGTTGAGCGACGAGAACGGATCCTGGAACACGACCTGTACCTGGCGGCGTACCTCCAGCAGGTCGGGCCCCTGCAGTGCGGTGATGTCACGGCCGTCGAGGTGGACGGTGCCCGACGTGACGTCGATCAGCCGGGCGGCGAGCCGCGCGGTGGTCGACTTGCCCGACCCGGACTCCCCCACCAGCGCGAGGGTCCTGCCCGCGTGCAGGTCGAAGGAGACGGTGTCGACCGCGGTGAACCTGCGCGCGGGGCGCAGCAGGCCGGTTGTACCCGCGACGGGGAATTCCTTGACCAGGTCCCGGGCCCGCAGCAGTGGTTCGGAGCTCATGTGTCGCCTCCCAGGGTCTGCAGTTCACCGATCTCGTCGTCGATCCGCGGGACCGCTTCGATCAGCGCCCGCGTGTACGGGTGCCGCGGGTCGCAGAAGATCTGCTCGGCGGTGCCGGACTCGACGACCTTGCCGTGCCGCATGACGATCAGCGTGTCGGCGACCTCGCTGACCACGGCGAGGTCGTGGGTGATGAGGATGAGCGCGGCACCGGTGTCGCGGCGTACCTCGGCGAGCAGTTCGAGAATCTGGGCCTGGACGGTGACGTCGAGCGCGGTGGTCGGCTCGTCGGCGATGATCAGGTCGGGCTCGGTGCTGAGCGCCATCGCGATCATCACGCGCTGGCGCATGCCGCCGGAGAACTGGTGCGGGTACTCGTCGACCCGGCGGGCCGCGTCGCGGATGTGCACGCGTTCCATCGCCTCGATCGCCGCTTTGCGGGCTGCCCGGCGGCTGACGCCGGAGCGGTGCGACCGGTAGGCCTCGGCGATCTGCGTACCCACCGTGTAGTAGGGATTCAGCGAGGAGAGCGGGTCCTGGAAGACCATCGCGATCCGGTCGCCGCGAACGGCTCGCATGCGGCGCTCGTTCAGCGTGGTGAGCTCGCCGCCGTCGAACTCGATGCTGCCGGCCCGGGTGGCGCCCTTCGGGAGCAGCCCCATGATCGCGAGACTGGTCATCGACTTGCCCGAGCCGGACTCGCCGACGATGCCGAGGGCCCCGCCGGGCGGTACGGCGAAGTCGACGGCGTCGACCACCGGCACGCCGTGGAAGGCGACGGTCAGGCCGCGCACGCGCAGCAGGTCGCTCATGACGCCGCTCCCACTGCGACCCGCGGGTCGATCGCCGAGTACACCAGGTCGACGGCCATGTTGCCGACCACGACGAAGAACGCCGCGAGCAGAGTCACCGCCATGATCACCGGCTGGTCGTTCTTGGTGATGGAGTCCGCCGCGAGTTTGCCGACGCCGTTGAGCCCGAAGACCGTCTCGGTGATCAGCGCGCCGCCGAGCAGGCCGGCGAAGTCCATGCCGGCGATCGTGACGATCGGGGTCAGCGCGGGCCGCAGCGCGTGCCGCCGCCACACCAGGTCCGGTCGCAGGCCCTTGGCTCGCGCGGTCCGCACGAAGTTCTCGTCCAGGGTGTCGATGACGTTGGCCCGGGTCAGTCGGGTGTACGACGAGGCGTAGCCGATCGCAAGGACCGTCCAGGGCATGATGAAGTTGAGGAACCACTGCCCCGGGTCGTCGGCGAACTGCACGGCCTGCGGGAACGGCAGCCACCGCAGCCACACCACGAGCACGTACTGCAGCGCGAGGGCGAGCACGTAGTTCGGGATCGACATGCCGCCCAGGGTGAGTCCGGCGATGAACCGGTCGGCGAACCTCCCTTCGCGCACGGCGCTGAGCAGCCCGCCGAGCACGCCCATGACCAGCCAGAGCACGGCCGCGCCGACGGCGACCACCACGGTCACCGACAGCCGCTGCACGATCATGTCGGTGACGGGCTGCGAGGTCTGGAAGGAGTAGCCGAGGCAGGGTGCCGGGCAGTGCACCGTGGACGTGCCGCCGCCGTAGTCACGGCCTGCGAACAGCCCTTGCAGGAAGTGCAGGAACTGGGTGGGGAACGGGTCGGTCAGGCCGAGGTTGGCGCGGATCTGGTCGATGCGCTCCGGGGTGCAGTTCTTGCCGCAGATCTGCACGGCCGGGTCCGGCGACAGGGCGAAGAAGATGATGTAGGTGAAAAGGCAGACCAGGAACAGCACCAGCAGCATGCCCAGCACGCGGTGCACGACGTAGCGGGTCATGAGCGGCCCCCCGGCTCGACGGCGGCCCGGATGTGGTCGCCGAGGACCATGAAGGACAGCACCAGCAGCGCCAGGAAGACGCCCGGCACCAGGAAGTACGTGGGGACCACCGCGTACCAGCTCACCGAACTGGCGATCATCTGCCCCCAGGACGGGGTGGGCGGTACCAGGCCGACGCCGAGGAAGGACAGCCCGGCCTCGGTACCGATGTAGCCGGGTACCGCCAGGGTCACCATGACCAGGATGGTCGAGCGCAGGTTGGGCAGGATCTCGGTGAACACGATGGCGGTGCGGGAGGCCCCGGACGCCCGGGCGGCCTCGACGAACTCGCGCTCCTTGAGCGACATGGTCTGTCCTCGCACGATCCGGGCCAGGTAGGGCCAGCCGAACAGCGAGATCACCGCGACCAGCAGGTACTGCCGGGCGTCCGCGGACAGTGCGGACAGCACGGCGATCATGAAGATGAGCGCGGGGAACGCCATCAGGAACTCCATGACCCGCGAGATCAGCATGTCCGTCCGGCCGCCGAAGTATCCGGCCAGCAGGCCGAACACCATGCCGAGCACCGTGGTGAGCAGCGTCGCGGCGAGGGCGATGAGCAGCGAGGAGCGGGCGCCGTACACGATCCGGGCGAAGATGTCCCGGCCGCTGCCGGGCTCGACACCGAGCCAGTGCGACCCGGAGATGCCGCCCCAGGACCCGGCGGGTGTGCCGCCGAGGTCGGGGTCGATGGCGCTCTGGTCGAACTCGTAGGGGTCCCAGCCGCTGACCCGGACGATGAGCGGTGCGAACACCGCCATGAGCACGATCAGTGCGATGTAGCCGAGGCAGGCCACGGCCGCCGGGTCGCGGAGCAGGGCGCGGGCCACGCTCCGGCGGGGGGCGGGGGCGGTGCCGGTAGTGCCCGGTACGGACACCTCCGGCGCCTGTGGGCCGGTTGACGAGATCGTCATGTCAGCCCTTCGCCGGGTCCTTGAGACCCATGATCCCGTAGTCGACGTCGCCGCTGGGAGCGATCGCCCCCGCCACGTTGGCGCCCGGCAGATAGATGCGGTTCGCGACGTTCAGCGGAACGAAGGGAGCCAACGTCATGATCTTCTTGTCCAGCTCGCCCCAGGCCTTGTTCGCGGCGGTCAGGTCGGTCAGCGCGGTGATCCGGTCGATCTCGGCGTTGACAGCGTTGTCGTCGAGGTGGGAGAGGTTCTGGTTGCCCTTGGGGGTGATGCGCCGGCCGTCGAACAGCGGCGGCAGGAACGTCGACGCGCTCGAGGCCCAGTCCGGGCACCAGCCGGTGATCGCCGCGTCGTGCTGCTGCGACGGTGTGCCAATCGTCTCGTAGTAGGTGGACGCGTCGATCACGTTCAGCTTGACCTCGATGCCGACCCGCTTCAGCGCCTGCTGGATCGCCTCGGCCTGGCGCTGGTCGAGCTCCTTCGCGCGTACGTCGAGGGTCATCGTGAAGCCGTTCGGGTGGCCCGCCTCGGTGAGCAGTTGCTTGGCCTTGGCCACGTCACCGGCGTTGTCCGCGCTCGGATAGGGGTTGTGGTCGAGGTGCCCGGAGACCGTCGGCGGAAGAAGGCTGTTGGAGATCGTCGCGAGCTGCCGGCCGCCGCTGGCGTTGAGCACCGAGCCTTTGTCCACCGCGTAGTTGACGGCCTGGCGCACCTTCACGTCGTTGAGCGGCTTCTTCGTCGTGTTGAGACCCATGTACGTGAGACAGGTCGACGGCGCCTTGACCGTCCGTGCCTTGAGCTGCGGCGTCTGCAGGCGGGCGAGGGTGGCGGTCTGCACGCTGCCGGAGATCACGTTGATGTCGGCGCCCTGGCCGGCGATGAGACGTTCGTCGATGGTGGCGCCCTCGACGCCGATGGTGAAGCGCCATGCGTCGGGGTAGGCCTTGCGGACGGTGTCGCCCTTCGCGTCCCAGTGCGGGTTGCGCTTGAGCTGGATCAGGCTGCCCGGGGTCAGTTTCTCCAGGTCGTAGGGCCCGGAGGCGATGACGTCCTTGATGAACGAGTCGCCCGCACCGGTGCCGACCGGGAACGGGGTGCCGCTCGGCATGGACAACACCGCGTCGAACTCGGGGAACGGGGCCTTGAGGTGGAAGACGATCGTCCGGTCGTCGGGTGTCTCGATCGTCCGCAACTCGCCCGAGCGGTACGGCCCCTGATAGCCCTTCGGCGCATCGATCAGCTGCTTCAGGTACGGCGCGCCGATGCCGATCTCCGGGTCCCAGCCGCGGCTGATGCCGAACTTGACGTCCTTGGACGTGATCGGCGCACCGGTGTCGAACTTGATCCCGGCCTTGAGTTTGTAGGTCCAGGTCAGACCGTCGGCGGAGACCTTGCCGAGGCTCTCCGCGAGGTCGGGGACCATCGCGTTGGGGTCCTTGGCGTCGTTGGGTGCCTTGGTGACCAGCTGGCGGTACAGCAGCCGGTAAAACGCGTTGACGCCGCCGTCGAAGCCGCGGGACGGGTCGAGATAGGAGAAGTCGGTGGACTGCAGGACCTGCACGGTCCCGCCCTTGGCCGCGGTCCCGCCGCTCCCCCCACTGGCGCCGGTGGGCGAGGAGCCGCCACCGGTGCATGCCGAAAGGGCGAGTAAGCCGGCCGCCAGCCCAGCGAGTGCCGCTGAAGACGAGGTTCTCTTCAAGGGGTCCTACCTTCCGGTCGGGTGCGGGCAGCCCGGCCGTCCGGACGAGCGGGACGGGTGACGGGCCGGCGGACCAGCGACTGTGTACGGAAATGGTGAGCAGACGCGCTTCGAGCCCGGTGCGCCGGCGAACGCAGCAGCCACGACCGGTCCCACGGAGCGATCGGGATCTCTGCGACCCCGGCCACTTGAGGAGACAGTAGTATGTGACACCTCTCTGGAGAAGGGCTCGCGCCAGAATTTACTGCGCCGAAATCGGGGTTCACGGGCACGCGCCGACAGCCCGCCCGGCTCGGCCGGGCGGGCTCGTCACATCAAGCGCCTCAGTCCTCCGAGCGGCCGTTCCACCAGCCGAGGACGTGTCCGATGTGGGCGGTGAGCAGGGCTTCCGCGCCCCGGCCGTCACGCGCCTCCAGCAGGTCCACCAGGCTGTGGTGCTCGGCGGCCGAACGGGCCAGCTCCGTGGTGCCGATCATGCCGGCCAGGCCCACCATGCGGGTCTGCTGGCGCAGGTCCTTCACCATCGCGACCAGCCGGCGGTTGCCGTGCAGCTCCAGAAGTCGCAGGTGGAAGGCCATGTCGGCGGCGAGATAGGCCGCCAGATCGGCCGCTGCGGCCGCGTCGACGATCGTCTGAGCCCTGCGCCGCAGGTCGGCGGCGGCCTCCGGTTGCAGTGCCCGCGCGATCTCCCGCATCGGCGGGGCCTCCAGCAGCTGGCGCAGCCGCACGATCTCCCAGAGGTCCTGCTCGCTGACCTCGGTGATCCGGAAACCCTTGTTGCGCACCACGTCGACGAACCCGCGTCCCTGCAGGTTGAGCAGGGCTTCACGGACCGGCGTGGCGGAGATCCCGAAACGTGTGGCCAGCGTCGGCGCGGTGACCAGGGTGCCCGGGGCGAGTTCGCCCGAGACGATTGCCGCGGCCACCGCGTCCTCCACCGCGCCGCGCAGGCTCGCCCCCACCGACACCGGGCCGATGATTGATGAACTCATCCGCGCGTCCTCCCACAACTGACATGTCACACCTCGCGACCATCGTCGGCCGAGACAGTGCTGAGTATCCCATTCGCCGGTCGCCGCAGGTGCGGGGGTCACGTCGGCGGTGGTGTCCCCTGCCATGTCACCGGCCGCCGACGGCCCACCGCTTCTCCTCAGAACTCGAAACCCGACGGGTAGGGGTCGGTGGGGTCCAGCAGGTACTGGCCGATCCCGGTCACCCAGGCCCGGCCGGTGATGGTCGGCAGCACGGCGGGCAGGCCCCCGACCGTGGTCTCTCCCACCAGGCGGCCGGTGAAGCGGCTGCCGATGAAGGACTCGTTGACGAAATCGCGGTGCAGCGCCAGCTCACCGCGGGCGTGCAGCTCGGCCATCCGCGCCGACGTGCCGGTTCCGCAGGGCGACCGGTCGAACCATCCCGGATGTATGGCCATGGCGTGCCGCGAGTGCGCGGCGTTCGAACCGGGCGCGATGAACTCCACATGGTGGCAGTGGCCGACACCGTCGATCTCCGGGTGCTCGGGCGGCGCCGACGTGTTGATCGCGTCCATGATGGCCAGCCCCGCGGCCAGAATCTCGTCCTTGCGTGCACGGTCGAACGGCAGCCGTACGTCGTCGAGGTCCACCATGGCGTAGAAGTTCCCGCCGAACGCCAGGCTGTACCTGATCCCGCCGAGGCCGGGCACCTCGATGATCTCGTCGAGCCGGTCGCAGTACGCGGGCACGTTCTCCAGCGTGACACTTTCGGCATGCCCGTCCCTGACCGCGATGTTGGCCACCACCAGCCCGGCCGGGGTGTCAAGGCGGACGGTGGTCACCGGCTCGACGACCTCGACCATCCCGGTCTCGACCAGTACCGTGGCCACCCCGATAGTGCCGTGCCCGCACATCGGCAGGCACCCGGACACCTCGATGTACAGCACACCGAAATCCGCGTCGGGGCGGGTCGGCGGCTGCAGAATCGCGCCGCTCATCGCCGAGTGGCCGCGCGGCTCGTTCACCAGCAACCGCCGTATGTGGTCGAGGTGTTCGACGAAGTGCAGCCGCCGTTCGTTCATGGTGGCACCGGGGATCACCCCGACGCCACCGGTCACGACCCGGGTCGGCATGCCCTCGGTGTGCGAGTCGACGGCGGAGAACAGCCGCGACGACCGCATCTCAGACCCCCACCGCGCGGCGCGCCTCGAGCGCCGCGATGGCCCGCCGCATGTCGGCGCGCACCTGGGCGTCGTGCGCGGCGCTGAGCGGGCCGCGCGGCGGGCGGCACGGGCCGCCGTACCGGCCGACCATCTCCATGCCGAGCTTGATGGCCTGCACGAACTCGGTGCGCGAGTCCCACCGGAACACCGCGACGAGGTGCTTGTAGAGCTCCCGGGCCTGCTCGAACCGCCCGGCGAGCATGTGCTCGTAGATCGCCACCGACTCGGCGGGGAAGGTGTTGGGGAAACCGGCGAACCAGCCGACCGCCCCATCGGCCATCAACTCGAACAGCACGTCGTCGGCGCCGGCCACGACGTCGATGTCGCACCGCTCGGTGATCTCGAACAGCCGCCGCACGTCCCCGCTGAATTCCTTGATCGCGGTGACGTTGGGGAGTTCGGCGATCTCGGCCACCAGGTCGGGGACGAGGTCGACCCTGGTGTCGACCGGGTTGTTGTAGATCATGATCGGCAACCCGACCTCGTCGATCTTCGTGTAGTGCTCGAGGACCTGCTCGCTGCTGGCCCGGTACATCGTCGGCGGCAGCGCCAGCACGCCGTCGGCGCCGTCCTCCGCGGCCAGTTCGGCCCAGTGCCGGGCCTGGTGCCAGCCGGGCCCGTGCACTCCGGCGACCACGACGCCGCGCCCGCCGACCGCTTCGACGGCCACCTGGACGACCTTGCGCCGCTCCTCGTCGGTCAGCGCGGAGTACTCGCCGAGCGATCCGTTCGGACCGACGCCGTGGCAGCCCTCGTTGATGAGCCAGTCGCAGTGCTCCGCGTAACGGTCGTAGTCGACCTCCAGCCCGGCAGGGGCCGAGGGGTTCTCCTTGAAGGGCAACGCGGTGGCGACGATCACTCCGCGCAGATCGGTCGGTGCGGAACTCATGGGACGTCCTCTCGGTTACTGGTCCTGGTCGAAACGGAGAGTTCGCCCAGGCGTACGGGGATGGCGATCGGCCGGTGGGCGGTACGGCCCGCGTCGAGCAGGCCGGGCTCGTTCGCACCGGCGAGCATCTCCTCGACCGTGCGGCCGCAGGTACGGCCCTGACACAGACCCAGGCCGGCCCGGGTGGTCAGCTTGAGCGAGCGCAGCCCACGGGATCCGGTCAGCTCCGCGGCCCGGCGCAGGGCGCCCGCGGTGACGTCCTCGCAGCGGCACACCACGGTGTCGTCGTCCACCCAGGCGCGCCAGCCCGGGCGGATGCCGTGCGCGGCGGCGAGCCGCGCGGCGAACTGCCGGAAGACCGCCCGCCGGCGGACCGCGCCCGGTGCGGGCACGCCGCCGGCGGCGACGGTCCCGGCGATCTCGCCCTCGGCCAGGGCCAGGTCGACGCCGCCGATGCCGGTCAGCTCACCGGCGGTCAGAACCCCGGGCACCGACGTACGCTGCCGCTCGTCGACACTGACCGCACCGTCCGCATCCACCGCGCAGCCGGCCGCCGTGGCCAGCTCGGTGCGCGGGACGAAGCCATGGCTCACGCAGACGGCGTCGGCCTCGATCCGTCGTTCGGTACCGGGGACCGGCGTCCAGTCCCGGGTCAGGCGCGCCACGGTCACCGCCTCCACGCGCTCACCGCCATGCGCCGCGACGACGGCCGCCCCGGTCCGGTAGGGAATGCGGCGGGCGGCCAACTGGCGGGCGTACCCGGCCAGTTCGACGGCCTTGTGCCGAGCCGCGAGCAGCTGCCACGGCCGGGCCGCCCAGCCCCCGGCGAGCTGCGCCGGACCCGCCGCCTCGACGACACCCACGACCTCGGCGCCGATCCGCAGCAGGCTGGAGACGACGGGCAGCAGGAACGGCCCGGCACCGGCCACCAGGACGCGGCGACCGACAGCCACCCGCTCACCCTTGGCCAGTGCCTGCGCCGCCCCGGCGGTGAAGACGCCGGGCAGGTCCCAGCCCGGGAAGGGAAGAGTGCGCTCGTACGCCCCGGTCGCGAGCACCAGGGCCGCCGGATCGTAGGTACGCGGCTCGCGCCCCTGCCCGTCCGGCTCGCCGACGAACACATGCACCAGCGGCGGGGCGCCGTCACGCCGGTCGACGGACCAGACGTGCGCGCCGGTCACGACCTCGCAGCCCTCGTCGGCCAGCAGCTCGTCCCGCATCGCGACGAAGCGGTCCCAGCCGTGATGCCACCGCCGCTCGCCAGGACCGCCGCGTCCGCCCGGCAGATGCCGCCAGTACTGCCCGCCGACGTCGTCACCGGCTTCCAGCAGCACGACACGGGCGCCGTGGCGGCGGGCGGCCAGCGCCGCGGCCATCCCGGCCGGTCCGCCGCCCACGACGAGTACCTCAGTCACGATCGTCCTCCTGCAGCTCGACCTTGTCGCCGTCCACGGCCCGCCGCTGGCAGGCCCGCACGTCGCGCAGGCCGTTGACGGTCACCAGACAGTCGAAGCAGGCGCCGATCCCGCAGAAGACACCGCGGGGGCGGCCGGTGCGGGTACGCCGCCAGGCCACCCGCCCGTCGGCCAGCAGCAGCCCGGCGATGCTCTGCCCGGCCAGGCCGGCGATGCGGTCCCCGTCGACCTCGATATGAATCCCCGTCATCGGGCGGCCCCTTCGAGATGCGGCAGCAGGGTGGGACGGTCCAGTCGGAACTCGGCGGCCAGCGGATCGGCGGCACCGTCGGCATCGTCGAGGAGTTGGTCGCGCAGCAGCTCGGCGGTGGCCAGGCTCAGGCCGATCCCGGCGCCCTCGTGCCCGGTCGCGTGCCACAGACCGGGCAGCCGCGGGTCGGCACCGATCACCGGCAGGTGGTCGGGGACGAACGGCCGGAACCCTCCGTACGCGCGCATCACCTGCGTGTCGGCCAGGAAGGGGAACAGCAGCAGTGCCTTGGCGGCCAGCGCGGCGAGCACCCGTGCCTCGATACGATCGTCGAAGCCGCGGCGCTCCCGGGAGGAGCCGATCAGGACGGTCCCGCCGACGGTCGACTCGACCACGCTGGAGACCTGCAGGTCGGCCGAGCCCGAGCCGACCGCGCCCACGTAGTCGGCGTCGTACACCTTGTGCCGAATACGCACCGGCATCCGTGAGGTGACCAGCACCGTGCCGCGACGCGGACGCACCGGGAGAAGAACACCGAGCCGCTCGGCGACCAGACCGGACCAGGGTCCGGCGGCGAGCACCACGGCGTCGGCGGGCAGGGTTTCGGAAGCGACCTGTACGCCGACGAGCCGGCCCGACGACAGCACCGGCCCGGTCACCTCGACGCCCTGGCGCACACGCGCGCCGTGGCGGCGGGCCGCGGCGAGCAGCGCCTCGGTCACGGCCACCGGCTGCACCTGCAGATCCTCGGGGTAGAACACGGTGGCGGTGCTGTGCGGTGTCAGGTCGGGCTCGAGCTCATGAGCCCGGGCGTCGTCCACCGTCTCGGCCGACACCCCGGCACCCCGCTGGGCGTTCGCGAACGCCAGCAGAGCCTGTGCGCCGGCCTCGGTCGTGGCGACCACCAGGCCCCCCTTGCGTTCCAGTTCCAAGCCGGGGAATCCGGCGGGGAGTTCGTCGCGCAACTCGTCCTCGATCCGCGCCCAGGCCGCGAGCGAACGCTGCGCCAGCCGCAGCTCAGGGCCTGGCCCCTTGTCGGACACGAGCAGATTGCCCTCACCGGCCGCGGAGGTTCCCCCGGCTGTGGGGCCGCGATCGACGACGGTCACGTCGCAGCCGGCGCGGGCCAGGGCACGGGCGATCGCCGCGCCGACGATACCGGCGCCCACGACGACGATCCGAAGAGGAGTGGACACGTCAGTACTATGTCACATGTCCCATTGCGGCGGGAGTCCCTCGGTCTCGCTGCGCCGCACCTGTCGGCCCCGAGCCAGGACCTGGGAATCAGCCGGGAGGCGCTACGCAACTGGGTGCGGCCGAGCGGGCCCGCCGCTGCCAGAGCGGCACGACGAACACGGTCGAGGAAGCTCTTCGAGCATTTCAGGTGGGCGAATGCGCGGTCCACGACCCAGCGTTGCGTGCCCAGGCCGGAGCCGTGCTCCTCGCCGCGGCGGGCGATCATCGGCTTCAGTCGTAGCCGCGGTCGGCCGGCGCCACGTCCGGCCAGCACCACGTCCGGGCGGCGCCACGTCCGGGCGGCGCCTGGGCCGGCCCCGCTTCCGCGCCCGGATGACACGGCTTGGAGCCCCTCGACCAGGGCATGGGTATAGCCCTACCTGGCACAACGCTGGGCCGAACCGACGGAAAGGTGACCGTCCTCGACCTCCGCCGCGAGATCACGGCCCGCGGCTTCCGCGGCCACTACTCCACCGTCCACGGCTGGGACCGGCGCGACCTGCCCCGGCGGAAGGCTTCGCGCCCGCCCCGCCACCACCGTCGGTGCGGCAGGTGACCGGCCGGCTCACCCGGCACCCGGCCACCCGGCAACACGCGCCGAGGAGGAGAAACTGCACCGTAATGCCCTGCTCGACCGAGGCCCCGAGCTGGCGTCCCCAGCCGAGCTGACCAGCTCGTGCGCGCAGCTGCTCACCACACTCAGCGGTACCCGTCTGCCCCAGTGGATCAGCGACGCCGTGACCGCGGCAGATGTTCGGCCGCGCCGGTTTCACGTGGTTACGCACACGGGTGTCGCTCGCGTGAACCGACCGGATGAGTCTGCGCTACTTCAGAAGCCGGAAACCGGGATGTGCACTCCACGCTCTGAGGAACTCCGCCGAGCCGTACACGGCGGGCCACGCATCGGACGTCGTTGCGACGATGCCCGGTAGGCCGGCGACGATCGGCACCTGGTCTTCCCGGAGTTCGGCACTGGCGACGCCGCCGATCACGTCCATGATGGCGGCGGTCAACAAGGCTGTGACGGCGTGGTCGACCGGCCTGTTGCAGAACGAAATGACGTCGACAGCGTGGGTCGGGGTGAAGCCAAGGAGAGATTCCTGGTCGGCTTCGTCGGCGTGCTCGGCCTCGAAGGTGGCCTCGTCACCGATACCGGGCCCCATGAGAGAGACCAGGATGGGCCGGCGCCCGTCGACACCCGCGGTGTCCGTGATGCCGAGGCTGTCCGCACGAATGTGCAGGTCGTACTTGCCGACTCGCTTCTCCTCAAAACCCGCCGATGAGCGAACCAGAAATTCGCGAAGTCGCTGGATCACCGAGTGCGGGACCGCCTCCGCCAACTCGATCACCAATACCGGTCCACTCATTGCGTCCGAGCCTAGTAGATTGTCGCTGCTGTACGGACAGTCATGGTCTCCACACATACTCCGGTCCGGCAACTAATCTTATGCTCCTGATAGTTGAGGTAGTCCAGGCCGCTGTTACGGGGGGAAGCTCATGGAACAGTTTGAGGAACTGCTGGCAGCGGTACAGCATCGCGTGGAGCGTGCTGCCTCAGGAGACTCGTCCGCAGTTCTCGAACCACCCACACCGGCGATGGCGAACCTCTTTCATAGGTACATCGCCAGCGACAAGGTCTATCTGGAACTTCATCACGGCCTTGGCTGGCTGCACTACCACCGCGCGCAAGCTCTACGCATGCAGGGTCTGCCAGCCGACCAGGACCTCAACGGTGCGCTCGCGTTCTTCGCGGAGCCCTTCAAGGCCGGCATGGAACCGCTGCCGGAGTCCATGCTTGCATTCCTGGCCAACAACGCGCTCGGTGAGGCGGTTGAGCTGCTCCAAGTGGCGTTAGATACCAACGCCGAACCGGCGCTTGTCACTTCTGCGGTCCGCGTGTGGGAGCGCATCATCCGCCATACCCCTCACGACGACGACTACTACCCCCCTTCTTTGGACAGCCTGGGCTTGTTGCGGCAGCAGCGGTTCAGGCAAACCGGGGAATTGGAAGACGTGGACGAAGCCGTGGAGGCACACCGTGCCGCTGCGCGCGCCACACCTCGACACGCCGGCCCCGAATATGCCTCCCGCGTGGGCAACCTCGGCACTGCGCTAGCGGCACGTTTCGAGCGCACCGGGCATCTGGAGGATGCGGACCAGGCGGTGGAGGCGAGCCGCGCGGCTGTCGAGGCCATACCTCACGTTCACCCCCAATACGCCTCCCGCGCGAGCAGCCTCGGCTCTGCCCTCGAGGCACGTTTCATGCGAACCGGGGAGCCGGACGATGCGGACCAGGCGGTGGAGGCACATCGAGCAGCTGTGCGCGCCACACCTCGACACGACGACCCCGAATACGCCTCCCGTTTGTCCCTCCTGGGCTTGGCCCTGCAGAGGCACTCGGAGCGCACGGGGGACTCGCAGAGGTTGGACGAGGCGGTGGAAGTGGGCCGCGCTGCGCTTCAAGCGGCGTCCCACGGTCACCCCTATTACGCCTCGATCGTAGGCAACCTCGCAAACGCCCTCGGGGCACGTTGCATCCGTACCGGGGAGTTGGAGGACATGGACGAGGCGGTCGAGGTCATCCGCGCTGCCGCCGAGGCCTCCGCCCACGACCATACGATTTACGTCTTGACCCAGGCCAACCTCGCCAATTTCCTCCAGTTGCGCTTCGGGCGCACCGGGGATCTCGAGGATGCGGACCAGGCGGTGGAGGCGAGCCACGCCGCCATCGAGGCCATGTCCGAGGACCACCCCTCGTATGCCTCCTGCCTGTCCGTCCTCAGCATCGTCCTCCAAAGTCGGTTCGAGCGGACGGAGGACTCCAGGGACGTGGATGAGGCGGTGGAGGTGGCCCGCGCCGCTCTTCGGGCCACTCCCCTCAGTCACCACTTCACCCGCGCGTGGCACATGGCCGGCCTCGGCGACGCGTTGGGGATGCGGTTCCGGCACGCACAGGACCCAGCCGACCGGGACGAGGCGCTGTCTGTGCTCGGGCAGGCTGTCGACGTGGCGACGGCTTCGCCTTGGCTGCGCGTTCGTGCGGCGCGCGAGGCAGCCCACTTGGCCGCGTCCTCGGATATCCGCCGGGCCGCCACGCTCTTCGAACAGGCGGTGCTGCTCCTGCCGGAGGTGGCACCACGTTCATTGCCGCGTGCCGACCAGCAGCACGCCCTCGCCAACCACGGTCTTGGACTGGCTCAGAGCGCAATCGCCCTGGCACTGGCCGACAACAGCAGCACCGCACAGCAAGCTGCCACGCGCGCGCTGAGGCTGGCGGAGGCTGGACGGGGCGTGCTCTTGTCTCAAGCACTGAACACGCGCGATGACTTGACCGACCTGAGGGAACAACACCCTGCACTTGCCGCGCGTTTTTCCACACTTCGCGAACGCCTTGACCAAGACCCCACGGTCCTGGGCACAGGACCCCAGGGCGGCTCGTCCGGAGTGGCGGGTCGTGATCGCCACCACTTGGTAGCAGAACTTGAACAGCTGATGGGGCGCATCCGGTCCTGCGATGGTTTCGCCGATTTCGGCCTTCCCCCGAGCCGCGAGAAGCTACTGGCCGAAGCAGCCCACGGCCCTGTAGTGACTTTTAACGTCAGCCGCTACGGCAGCGACGCCCTCCTACTGACCCGCCACGGCATCACCTCATGTCCATTGCCCAAGCTCGCCTGGGACATGGTTTACGACCGCGTCGGCGCCTTCCACCGGTGCCTCGCCGAGGCAACAGCTCCCGACGGCGACCGCCTCGGCGCCCAACAGACACTGCGCCACGTCCTGGAATGGCTCTGGGAAGTCGCCGCCGAACCGGTCCTGTCCGCACTGGAGAACCTGGGCGAGGTGCCTCCTCTGGCTCAAAGCGGCCAATCGCTCCCCCGGGTGTGGTGGGCACCAGGTGGGCTCCTGGGACTGCTACCCCTGCACGCCGCGGGCTTCCATACCGACCGCGGCCCACGCCGCCGCACCGTCATGGACCGGGTGATCTCGTCCTACACCCCCACCATCCGAGCACTGAACCATGCTCGTAAGCGCCAGCCAGGCCCCGTCGACCCGTCCCAAGCCCTGATCGTCGCCATGCCGACCACCCCTGGTCACAGCCCGCTGCCGCATGTCCCCGAAGAAGTACGCCGCATCCGCGCATTCCTTCACAGCCCCACCCATCTCACCGAACCAGCTCCCGCCGCTGACGGCACTCCCATCCCCCCTGACCGCCACACCCCCACGACGGCCTCCGTCCTGGCCCGTCTCCCCCGCTGCACCATCGCCCACTTCGCCTGCCACGGCACCAGCGACCGGGCAAACCCCTCCCAGAGCCAGTTGCTCCTGCACGACCACGCCACCAGCCCGCTCACCATCTCCGCCCTCACCCAGGTCAACCTCACACGTGCGCAGTTGGCGTTTCTCTCCGCCTGCAGTACTGCGGACCCAGGCAGCGACGACCTCTTGGACGAGGCAATCCACCTCACAAGCGCCTTCCAACTCGCCGGATTCCCCCACGTCGTCGGAACCCTGTGGCCGATCGACGACCGCCTGGCCGCCGAGATCGCCGAATCCTTCTACATCCGCCTGGCAGCTGGCCCGTCGGGAGCGCTTGACCCTGACCAATCCGCTACCGCCTTGCACCAAACCATCCGGGCGGTACGAGACCGCTATCCGGCAATCCCCTCGCTGTGGGCGGCTTACCTCCATGCCGGCGCGTAAACCAGGCAGCAGAGGCGCACTCGGCTCCAGCCCCCCAGAAGCTGCATTCGGCGCCGTCCAGACGCTGGGATCGCGTTCACCGCGGCCCGCCCGAAGCCGCCGAGACCGCGTCCGAGCACACCTGCGAATCCTGCGGCGCCCCCGGTCGTATCCGCTTGCGCGGCGACAAACTGCGCACCTGGATGCAGGCCAGTTGCGACACCTGACGTACGCGCTCGCCCCACCGAGCCGACGGGCAGCCGAGCAACGGCCCCGTTGTCGTCACCAGTGGGACGCCGGCCGCCGGTCCGACGAACCCGCCGGCACGCTCTTCTTCGGCCACCGAGCCAACGAGTGCACCTGGGTCGCCGAGCCCGCCGTCGAGGCAGCGGGGTCGACACCGGAGCCGATCAAGATCACCGCCCGGGAAGCGGGCGTGCTGCAGAGCTTCCCCGCCGACTATCCGTGGCAAGGCAACAAGGGCCGGATGTTCTCGCAGATCGGCAACGCCGTCCCCCCGCGCCTGGCCGCACACCTGCTCGCCCCGCACCTCAACAAGCCCTTCGACCCTGCTGACTTCACTCTCGCCGCCTGATGCCCCACACCCACACCCCCGATCCCCATGACGACGACGGCCTCGACCGCGTCCCGGCGCAGAAGCCCGTGCACTACGCCGAGCAGGCCCTGCTCGGCGCCCTCCTCCTCGAGCCTGCGCGTCTGGCCGACGCCGAGCCGCTGATCGCCCACCACTTCGACAGCCACACCCACGCCACGTTGTTCACCGCGATCCGCACGCTCCCGCCGCCCGACCACGCCGACCACGCCGACCACGCCAAGAACACCGCCCGGCTCAACGCGGCGCTGGACCACGCCCATCCTCACGCTCGCGGCCTGAGCGCCTCCTCCCTCCACGCCCTCATCCAGTTCTGCCCGCAGCCCAAGCACGCTGCGGCCTACGCCAGGATGATCCGCGCCGACAACGCCCGCCGGATCCTGCGCGGGCACGCCGAGCGCCTCGCCTCCACCGCAACGACCCGGGCCTGCCCAACCCAACAGCCACCAGGCTCGGCCTGGCCGACGGCATCGGCCGCGTCCTGGACTCCCTCGCCGAACAGTTCGCTCCGCACCCCGGCTCCTTCCCCCGCACGGCACTCCCCCGGATGTCTCCCTGGCATCCGCGGTGTCCGTGGGCGCGGGTGCGGGCGTGGTCGTCATCGGGGTCGACGTCTCCTCTGGAGCGTGGGGGGATGGTTTCCGGCGAAGGATCCGACCGGGCTGTTTTCGACGCCAGTCGCCAACTCCATTTGTTTCGCGTACTCCTGACGGCTCCTCAATTCCTTTGCTTGAAACCTTTACCTGCTTGCTGGCACGTCGGTGACGGATCATTGCCGAGTCGGTTGGACGCCGGGCGCGACCGGCAGGCTGAGGACCATGGTGAGCCCGCCGCCCGGGGTGTCCTCGGCCTCGAGGGTGCCGCCCATGGCCTCGGCGAAGCCCCGCGCCACCGCCAGACCCAGTCCGACACCGGCGCCGCGGGGCGCGTCTGCGTAGCGCTGGAACGGTTCGAAGATGAGCCCCTTGGCCTCGTCCGGGACGCCCGGGCCCCGGTCGGCCACGCGCACCTCGACCCGGTCGGCGAGGGAACTGGCGGACACCAGGACGCGCTCGCCCGACGGGCCGTACTTCACGGCGTTCTCCACCAGGTTGGCCACGGACCGCTCCAGGAGCCCCGCGTCGACGGCGACCATCGGCAGCGTCTCGGGGATGTCCAGCTCCACGCCGTCCTCCGGCACGCCGCCGAGCGCCATCGGCACCACCTCGTCCAGGTCCACCTCCCGGATGATCGGGGTGACGGTGCCGGTCTGGAGGCGGGACATGTCCAGCAGGTTGCCCACCAGGTGGTCGAGGCGGTCGGCGCCCTCCTCGATGCCCTCGAGCAGCTCCGCCCGGTCCTCCTGCGACCAGGCCACGTCGTCGGAGCGCAGCGAGGTGACCGCCGCCTTGATGCCGGCCAGGGGTGTCCGCAGGTCGTGGCTGACGGCGGCCAGCAGCGCGGTGCGGATGCGGTTGCCCTCGGCGAGTGCACGGGACTGGTCGGCCTGGGACTGGAGCCGCTGCCGGTCCAGTACGACGACGGCCTGGGCGGCGAAGGCTGCCAGCACCCGGCGGTCGGCGGCCGGCAGCACCCGCCCCGTCAGCGCGAGCGCCGTGTGGTCGCCCACGGGCATGTCGACGTCCGCGTCCTCCGGCCGCTCCACGGGCCGTCCCGTGCCCGCGCGCCCCGCGCAGGTCCAGGGCGTCACGTCGCTCTCCCGCTCCAGCAGGGCCACCGATTCCATGCCGAAGGTCTCGCGGACCCGTTCCAGCAGGGCTTCGAGACTGGTCTCGCCGCGCAGCACGTTGCCGGCGAGGAAGGAGAGGATCTCCGACTCGGCGCGCAGCCGGGCGGCCTGGTGGGTGCGCCGGGCCGCCAGGTCCACCACCGAGGCCACCGACACGGCCACACCCACGAAGATGGCGATGGCCACGATGTTCTTGGGGTCGGCGATCGTCAGGGTGTGGACGGGCGGGGTGAAGTACCAGTTCAGCAGCAGGGAACCCACCACCGCCGAGGCCAGCGCCGGGTACAGACCCCCCAAGAGAGCCGCGGCCACCGTCAGCGTGAGGAACAGCAGCATGTCGTTGGCCAGGCCGACCTCGGGCGTGACGCTGGTGAGCAGCAGCGTCAGGAGGGCCGGGCCGGCCACACCGACCAGCCAGCCCCAGACGACCCGGGACCGCCCGAGCCGCGCCCCCCGGGCCACCGGCAGCCCGCGCCCCTTGCCCGCCTCGTCGTGGGTGATCAGGTGGACGTCCAGGTCGGGACCGGACTCCCGGGCGACCGTGGCGCCGACACCCGGCCCGAAGACGTACTGCCATCCCTTGCGACGGGACACGCCGAGGACGATCTGGGTGGCGTTCACCCCGCGGGCGAAGTCCAGGATCGCGACCGAGACGTCCTCGCCGACGACGTGGTGGAAGGTGCCGCCCAAGTCCTCGACGAGGGTCCGCTGGACGGCCAGTTCCTTGGGCGAGGCGGAGGTCAGGCCGTCGCTGCGGGAGATGTAGACGGCCAGCACCTCGCCGCCCGCGCCCTTCTCCGCGAGCCGGGCCGCCCGGCGGATCAGCGTGCGCCCCTCCGGACCGCCGGTCAGACCGACCACGATCCGCTCACGTGAACCCCAGATCGCCGACACCTGGTGCTCGCTGCGGTACTCGGTGAGATAGGCGTCGACCCGGTCGGCCACCCACAGCAGGGCCAACTCGCGCAGAGCGGTGAGGTTGCCGGGCCGGAAGTAGTTCGACAGGGCCGCATCCACCTTGTCCGGCTTGTAGACGTTGCCGTGCGCCATCCGGCGCCGCAGCGCCTGCGGCGACATGTCGACCAGCTCGATCTGGTCCGCCCGCCGCACCACCTCGTCCGGCACGGTCTCCTGCTGCCGTACGCCCGTGATCGACTCGACGATGTCGCCGAGGGACTCCAGGTGCTGGATGTTCACCGTCGAGACCACGTCGATCCCCGCGGCCAGCAGCTCCTCCACGTCCTGCCAGCGCTTGGTGTTGCGCGAGCCGGGGACGTTGGTGTGGGCGAGCTCGTCGACCAGGGCGACCTGTGGCCGGCGCGCGAGTACCGCGTCCACGTCCATCTCGGTGAACGTGCCGCCGCGGTATTCCAGCTCCTTGCGCGGAATCTGCTCCAGACCGTGCAGCATCACCTCGGTGCGCGGCCGATGGTGGTGCTCGACGAAGGCGACCACGCAGTCGGTGCCGCGTTCGACACGACGGTGCGCCTCGGAGAGCATCGCGTACGTCTTGCCGACGCCTGGTGCCGCACCGAGGTATATCCGAAGCTTGCCGCGTGCCATGGTCTCGTCTCTTCGTCTCGGCCGTCGGTGGCCGGGGTGTGGGTGCGGGGCGGGCGGGATGGCGTTCAGCTCTCGAAGCGGTAGCCCATCCCGGGCTCGGTGATGAGGTACCGGGGGTGAGCGGGGTCCGCTTCCAGCTTGCGGCGCAATTGGGCCATGTAGACGCGCAGGTAGTTGGTCTTGTTGCTCTGCGAGACCCCCCAGACCTCCTGGAGCAGCTGCTTCTGCGTGATCAGCCGGCCGGGGTTGGTCACCAGGATCTCCAGCAGATGCCATTCGGTCGGGGTGAGACGGACGTCGCGTCCGCCCCGGGTGGCCTTCTTGGCGAGCAGGTCGATGGTGAATCCGTCGGTGGTGACCACCGTCGCCTCCGGGGCGAGCGGCACATCCTCGGTGCGGCGCACGGCGGCGCGCAGGCGGGCCAGGAGCTCGTCCATGCTGAACGGCTTGGTGATGTAGTCGTCGGCCCCCGCGTCGAGCGCGGCGACCTTCTCGTCGGAGGCCCGGCGGGCGGACAGCACCAGGATCGGTACGCGGGTCCAGCCGCGCAGCGCCTTGATGACGTCCGTGCCGTCCATGTCGGGCAGGCCCAGGTCCAGCAGGACCACGTCGGGCTGACGGGCTGCGGCCAGCCGGAGTGCGGTGGTGCCGTCGGGCGCCGGGTCCACTCCGTACCGGCGGGCCTGCAGGTTGATCACGAGGGCCCGGACGAGCTGAGGGTCGTCCTCCACCACCAGTACCCGGGTCATCGGGGTACGCCCTTCCTGCTTGTGCGGAAGGCCGGATCAAGTGGAACCGGCCTCATTGCAGCGGGAGTCGACGAATGAGGGTGTCCCCCCGGCCGTCGACTCCCGCAGGGTGCGCGTAACGCCATCAGCTCTTCGCCACGAGTTCCTTGAGCGCGATGTTGAGTTCGAGGACGTTCGCCCGGGGCTCCCCGATGAAGCCGAGAGTGCGGCCGTCGGTGTGCTCGTCGACCAGCTTCTGGACCTGGGCGACGGACAGGCCGTTCTTCTCGGCGACCCGGTGGACCTGGATGTCCGCGTAGTCCGGGGAGATGTCCGGGTCCAGACCCGAGCCGGACGACGTCACCGCGTCGGCGGGCACGTCGGAGGGCCTGACCGTGTAGCCGTCGACCGAGTTGTCCTTGATGACGGCGGCCTTGGCGGCGGTCACCCAGTCGATCAGGTCCTTGTTGTCACCGGACCGGTTTGTCGCGCCGGACAGGATCAGCTTGTACTGGGTGTTGACGCTGTTGGTGCCCAGCCCGTTCTGCGGGCGGCCCTGGAACCACTTCAGGTCGGGCTCCGGGGTCTCCTGGCCCTTCTTCAGCGGCAGGCTGTACGACTGCCCGATCAGGGACGAGCCGACGACATGGCCGTCCGCCTTGATCTCCGAGCCGTTCGCCTGGTCGTTGAAGAGCGCCTGTGCCACACCGGTGACGGCCAAGGGGTAGATCACTCCCGTCACCACCGTCAGCACCAGCAGCGCGCGCAACCCCGCCCACAGCAACCGGGCGGTGTTCGATACCGAGTTGTTCATGGGGATCAGCACGCTTTCAAATAGTTACAGCCCGGGGATGAGGGAGATGAGCAGGTCGATGAGCTTGATGCCGATGAAGGGGGCGATCAGGCCGCCGATGCCGTAGATCGTGAGGTTGCGCCGCAGCATCTTGTCCGCGCTGACCGGCCGGTACTGCACGCCCTTCAGGGAGAGCGGCACCAGCGCGATGATGATCAGCGCGTTGAAGATGACCGCGGAGAGGATCGCGGAGTCCGGCGAGGACAGTCCCATGACGTTGAGCTTGTCCAGGCCCGGGTAGACCGCCGCGAACAGCGCCGGAATGATCGCGAAGTACTTCGCGACGTCGTTGGCGATGGAGAACGTCGTCAACGCGCCCCGGGTGATGAGGAGTTGCTTGCCGATCTCGACGATCTCGATGAGCTTGGTCGGGTTGGAGTCGAGGTCGACCATGTTGCCGGCCTCCTTCGCGGCCGACGTGCCCGTGTTCATCGCGACGCCGACGTCCGCCTGCGCGAGGGCCGGTGCGTCGTTGGTGCCGTCACCGGTCATCGCCACGAGCTTGCCGCCCGCCTGCTCCCGCTTGATCAGCGCCATCTTGTCCTCGGGAGTGGCCTCCGCGAGGAAGTCGTCGACGCCTGCCTCGTCCGCGATGGCCTTGGCCGTCAGCGGGTTGTCACCCGTGATCATGACGGTCTTGATGCCCATGCGGCGCAGCTCGTCGAACCGCTCCCGCATGCCCTCCTTGACGACGTCCTTGAGGTGGATGACGCCCAACACGCGGGCGCCCTCGGTGTCCTCGACCGCGACGAGCAGCGGGGTGCCGCCCGCCTCGGAGATCCGGTCGGTGAGCGTGCCGGCGTCCTCGGACACCTCGCCGCCCTGCTCCCGGACCCAGGCGACGACCGATCCGGCCGCGCCCTTGCGGATCTTGCGCCCGTCGACGTCCACGCCCGACATACGCGTCTGCGCGGTGAACGCGATCCACTCGGCACCGGCCAACTCACCCTGGTGGTGCTCGCGCAGGCCGTACTTCTCCTTCGCCAGTACGACGATGGAGCGGCCCTCGGGCGTCTCGTCGGCCAGCGACGACAGCTGAGCGGCGTCGGCCAGCTCGGGCTCGGTGGTGCCGGTCACCGGCACGAACTCGGACGCCTGACGGTTGCCGAGGGTGATGGTGCCGGTCTTGTCCAGCAGCAGCGTCGAGACGTCACCGGCGGCCTCGACCGCGCGCCCCGACATGGCGAGCACGTTGCGCTGCACCAGGCGGTCCATGCCGGCGATGCCGATCGCCGACAGCAGCGCGCCGATCGTGGTCGGGATGAGGCAGACCAGCAGCGCCACCAGCACGACCATCGTCAGATGCGTGCCCGCGTAGTCCGCGAACGGCGGCAGCGTCGCCACCGCCAGCAGGAACACGATCGTCAGCGAGGCGAGGAGGATGTTGAGCGCGATCTCGTTCGGCGTCTTCTGCCGGGCCGCGCCCTCGACCAGGGCGATCATGCGGTCGATGAAGGTCTCGCCCGGCTTCGTCGTGATCTTGACGACGATGCGGTCGGAGAGGACCTTCGTACCGCCGGTGACAGCCGAGCGGTCGCCGCCCGACTCCCGGATGACCGGTGCCGACTCGCCGGTGATGGCGGACTCGTCGACGCTCGCAACGCCCTCGACGACATCACCGTCGCCGGGGATGATGTCGCCCGCCTCGCAGACGACCAGGTCGCCGATCTTCAACTCCGTACCGGGCACTTGCTCTTCGGAGTCCCCGACGAGACGGCGGGCCACGGTGTCGGTCTTGGCCTTGCGCAGGGTGTCCGCCTGCGCCTTGCCGCGGCCCTCGGCCACCGCTTCGGCCAGGTTGGCGAAGACCACGGTCAGCCACAGCCAGGCGCTGATGGTCCAGCCGAACCAGTCGCCCGGGTCCTTGAACGAGAAGACGGTGGTCAGCAGGGAGCCGATCCAGACCACGAACATCACGGGCGACTTGATCATCACCCGCGGGTGGAGCTTGCGGAAGGCGTCCGGCAGCGACTTCAGCAGCTGCTTCGGGTCGAACAGACCCGCGCCGACACGTCCTTCGTCCTTGTGGCCGGTCGGCACATCGCTGTGCGGCGCCCGGGTCGGGGTGGCAGTGGACATCGAGTCCTCTTGCTTCTCTGTACGGGTGGTCATGACGCCAGCCCCTCGGCCAGCGGGCCCAGCGCCAGCGCCGGGAAGTAGGTCAGACCGGTGATGATCAGGATCGCGCCCACCAGCAGGCCCGTGAACAGGGGCTTCTCGGTGCGCAGGGTGCCCGCGGTCGCCGGCACCGGCTTCTGCTCGGCGAGCGAACCGGCCAGCGCCAGCACGAACACCATCGGCAGGAACCGGCCGAGGACCATCGCGAGACCCAGCGTGGTGTTGAACCACTGCGTGTCCGCGTTCAGACCGGCGAAGGCCGAGCCGTTGTTGTTGGCGGCCGACGAATACGCGTAGAGGATCTCGGAGAAGCCGTGCGCGCCGGAGTTGGTCATCGAGTTGCCCGGGGTGGGCAGGGCCATCGCCGCGGCGGTGAAGATGAGCACCAGCGCCGGGGTGATGAGGATGTAGCAGGCCGCGAACTTGATCTCGCGGGTGCCGATCTTCTTGCCCAGGTACTCGGGCGTACGGCCCACCATGAGTCCGGCGATGAACACCGCGATGATCGCCATGATCAGCATGCCGTAGAGACCGGAACCGGTACCACCGGGCGCGATCTCGCCGAGCTGCATGCCCAGGATGGTGATGCCGCCGCCGAGACCGGTGAACGAGGAGTGGAAGGAGTCCACCGCACCCGTCGAGGTCAGCGTGGTCGACACCGCGAAGATCGACGAGGCGCCGACGCCGATGCGCTGCTCCTTGCCCTCCATCGCACCGCCGGCGATGTCGAACGCCGGGCCGTGGTGAGCGAACTCGGTCCACATCATCAGGGCGATGAAGCCGACCCAGATCGTGGCCATGGTCGCCAGGATCGCGTAACCCTGCTTGAGGCTGCCGACCATGCGGCCGAAGGTGCGGGTCAGGGCGAACGGGATGACCAGGAGAAGGAAGATCTCGAAGAGGTTCGTGAACGGGGTCGGGTTCTCCAACGGGTGGGCGGAGTTGGCGTTGAAGTAGCCGCCGCCGTTGGTCCCGATCTCCTTGATCGCCTCCTGCGAGGCGACCGCGCCGCCGTTCCACTGCTGCCGGCCGCCCATGAACTGGCCGACCTCGTGGATTCCGGAGAAGTTCTGGATGGCGCCGCACGCCACCAGGACGATCGCCGCGATCACCGAGAACGGCACGAGGATGCGGATGACACCGCGCACCATGTCGGACCAGAAGTTGCCGAGCTCACCGGTGCGGGAGCGGGCGAAGCCCCGTACCAGCGCCACGGCGACGGCGATGCCGACGGCCGCGGAGACGAAGTTCTGCACGGCCAGACCACCGGTCTGCACCACATGGCCCATGGCCTGTTCGCCGTAGTACGACTGCCAGTTGGTGTTGGTGACGAAGGAGGCGGCGGTGTTGAACGCCTGGTCCGGGTCGATCGCGGAGAAGCCGAGCGAACCGGGCGGGTGACCCTGGAGCCGCTGGAGCAGGTAGAGGAACAGGACACCGACCGCCGAGAAGGCCAGGACGCCGCGCAGGTACGCGGGCCAGCGCATCTCGGTGTTCGGGTCGGCGCCGATGCCCTTGTAGATCCACTTCTCGACACGCCAGTGCTTGTCGGAGGAGTAGACCTTGGCCATGTAGTCGCCGAGCGGGACGTAGGCGAGTCCCAGAGCCACTATCAGAGCGAGCAGCTGGAGGACGCCGGCGAGGACGGGACTCATGCTTCTCAGAACCTCTCCGGGAAGATCAGGGCGAGGACGAGATAGCCCAGCAGGGCGACGGCCACGACGAGGCCGACGATGTTCTCGGCGGTCACAGCTTCGTCACCCCCTTGGCGACGAGAGCCACCAGCGCGAACACCGCGGTCGTGGTGACGACGAAGGCCAGGTCGGCCATCGCGAGCTCCTAGAAGAGGTTCGAATTGAGCGGACGGTTAGAGGAAACCGCCTCCGTGGCCGGAATCGGTCGCCGTTGACACCTCCCTTACGGCAACAGGTCCGGCTTTGACGGAACTCTTACGGCCACCCCTCCATCTGCGGTTACGAATCCACCCGCCCGCTTGAACACGCCGACGGCCCACCCCGGGCAGGGGTGGGCCGTCGTGAGACGTCAGATGCCGAAAGAACCGTGGCGACGCCGAGATCAGGAGACCCTGAGCCGCAGTCGGCAGATCACCGCGTCCGTGTCCCGGCGTACGGCGTGCGCGACCACCGCGCCCCGCTGGTTCTGCAGCAGCCGTTGCCACAGCCGCTCCGGCTCGACCTCGGCGATCAGCACGGTCACGCGGACATCGGGCTCGGCGGCGGCCGTCCTGCCCACGTACTCGGCGACCGGGCGCCCCAGCGTGCGACGCTCGCAGGTGAGCTGGATCAGTGGCACCCCGGGGTCCCACTCCGCCCAGGCGCGCGCCAGCGCATGGGCGTGGGCGCGGTCCTCGGGGTCGGGGTGGCAGACGGTGACCGCGCGGACCTCGTCGCCGAGGGAGGCGGCGGCGTTCAGCGCCTCACTGGTGAGCCGGGACAGGTTGGACACCGGGACGATCACCACGGAGCGGTCGCGGTGCGGCGGCTCCGGGATGCGACCGAGGCCCAGGCGCTCGCCGATGCGGGTGTAGGCGCGGTGCACGGCCGTGAAGGCGGCGACCAGCAGCGGCAGGGCGATCACGATCAGCCAGGCGCCCTCCTCGAACTTGGACGCCGTGACCACGACCGCCGACACGCCCGTCAGGACCGCGCCGGATCCGTTGAGCAGCGCCTTGCCCCGCCGGCCCGGCCCCTTTTCGAGGCGCCAGTGCCGGACCATGCCCACCTGGGCGATGGTGAAGCCGACGAAGACGCCGATCGCGAAGAGCGGAACGAGGGTGTTGGTGTCACCGCCGGAGAACACCAACAGGCCCGCCGACACGATGGCAAGAGCGAGCACGCCGTGCCGGTGCACCTGCCGGTCGGCCTTCAGGGCGAAGACGTGCGGCAGGTAGTTGTCCCGGGCCAGCAGCTTCAGCAGCACCGGGAGCCCGCCGAAGGAGGTGTTGGCCGACAGGGCCAGCAGGATCATCGTCGCGAACTGGATGACGTAGAAGGCCCAGTTGTGGCCGAGGGAGGCGTCCGCGAGCTGGGCGAGGACGGTGACTCCCTCGACCGGCTGGAGATGGAAGCGCGAGATCAGCACCGACAGGCCGATGAGCATGACGCCCAGGACCGCGCCCAGTGCGACCTCCGCGCGCTGGGCCCGCTTGGCACGCGGGACACGAAAGGACGGGACGGCGTTGGCGATGGCCTCCACACCGGTCAGCGCGCTGCACCCGGAGGCGAAGGCTTTCAGCAGAAGCAGGGCGCCGACCGTGGTGGCGTTGTCCGCGAGTACGGAGGCGTGGCCGTCCGCGGCGGCGGTGCTCACGGGCGCGGACCGGAACAGGCCGACCGCTATCAGCACGAGGATCGAGCCGACGAAGACGACGGTCGGCACGATGAACGCCTTCGCCGACTCCACGATCCCGCGCAGGTTCACCGCCGTGACCAGCACCAGCACCGCGAGGCACCACCACAGCCGGTCGCCGTACAGGGCCGGGAAAGCCGAGGTCAGGGCGGCCACACCGGCCGTGACCGCCACCGCCACGTTGAGCACGTAGTCCAGCACCAGCGAGGCCGCCGCCACCAAGCTCGTGCGCACCCCCAGATGCGTCTTCGCCACGGCGTAGGACCCGCCGCCGTCCGGGAACGCGGCGATCACCTGCCGGTACGAGGCGACCAGCACCGCCAGCAGACCCGCGATGGCCAGCGTCACCGGCAGGGTGAACCCGAGGCCGTGCGCGCCCGCGGCGGCCAGGACGAGGACGATCGCCTCGGGGCCGTACGCCACCGACGCCATCGCGTCCAGGGACAGGGCGGCAAGCCCGGTGACGGCGGTCAGCCGGTGGCGTTCGCCGGTATCCGGCGGTTCCTCGTCGGCCGGGGTCGAGCCCGCGGGCTCGATGGTCAGGACAGACATGGAATCCGTGCTCCTTCACGCAAGGGCCCGCGCACGCGGGGAGGCGGTACGCGGGTGGATCCAGGTTCTGCCCCTCCCCTGCCGTTTTCGACCCCTCCTTGCGCCTTCTTCGCGCGCGAGGCCCAGACCTTGACGCGGCCTTGACGGCCCTTGTGATCCGCGCTACTTCGTGCGGAGCGAAACCTGCCCGGGACGTCGTCGACGACCCTCGCCGTGACCAGGCGTCAAAAAGAAGGGGGTCGATGATGGGTGAGCTCGACGGCCTGCTGATCGTGGATCCGGTGATTGGGGCGACACGGCTGAACTGGTTGTCCACCGGCGCGACCGGGGTGGGTGAGGTACGGCTGTCGGACAAGAGCGAGTTGATCATCCCGCCGTTGTCGGCCGAGGACGTGCCCGCCGAGGCCGCCTCGCTGCGCGAGGAGCTGTCCGAGCCGCTGCCGCTGGCCCCGATCGCCTCGCCGCTGGTGGAGCTGGACCGCTGTACCGGGTTCCTGGACTGCATCACCCACGCCCGGCGGCAAACAGGCCCGATCACCGGAGCTCAAGCGCAACCTGCTGGCGGTGCTGATCGCCAACGCCACGAATCTCGGGCTGGTACCGATCGGCCCCGGGTCCGTCCGCGCCGATCGGAGGCGCTGTCGCCCTCCGCTACTCGGTGATACTGTGTAGTGGTACTCGGTACTACGCAGTACCGCTAGGCCGAGGAGGACTCGCGATGGACGACCTGACGGAGATGCTGAAGGGCACGCTCGAAGGGTGCGTGCTCGAAATCATCGGCAGCGAGGAAACCTACGGGTACGCCATCACTCGTCAGCTGAACGAGCTCGGCTTCGCCGACGTCGTCGAGGGAACCGTGTACACCATCTTGCTGCGACTGGAGAGGAACAAACTCGTCCAGGTGACGAAGCGACCATCCGGGGTCGGTCCGCCGCGCAAGTTCTACTCGCTCAACGACGCCGGACGTGAGGAACTCGCGAAGTTCTGGACGAAATGGCAGTACGTCTCATCACGCATCGACAGGCTCAAGGAGGGCGGGAGATGAACTTCTGGGAGACCATCACGGGCAGCGATCTCACCAGGGATTGGAAGGCGTTCGAAGCGCGGGCCGAGGCCCTGCCGGACGACTACCGGGCGGCGTGGGAACAGATCAACGCCCACCTCTTTCCCCATGGGGACTTCACCGGCCGCAACCTGATGCCGATCCTCGACGCGGCCCTGGGGCTGCTCGAAGAGACAGCGGCGGACGGGCAGAGCGTCCGCGAGGTCCTCGGCGACGACGTCCGAGGCTTTTGCGCGGCGCTGGCCGGTGGAGAAGGGGCTCGAACCTACCGCGACCGGTGGCGGGAGCAGTTGAACAGGAATGTCGCAAGGAAACTGAGCCGGCTGGGAGGCTGACGTGGGCATCCAGGACATCATCGAGGACAAGAAGCAGTGGCGGGCGCACGCGGCTCGGGTCAAGGCGCTCCCGCCGGATTACCAGATCGTCTACAAGGAGATGCAGAAGTACCTGTTCAAGGTCGGACCGATCGACCTGTCTGACGGGCCCCTGCTCCCCGGGATCGTTGACTTCTTCGAGGAGGGCGTCGCCGCGGGCAAGGGGGTCTTGGAGCTCATCGGCACGGACGTCGCCGCGTTCTGCGACGACCTGGTCAAGGACTCTCCCACCTATGCGGACGTCTATCAGGAGTCCATCAGCGGGGAACCCGGCACGGCCGAGAAGTAACACCCGTCGCCTCATGCGAGTGGGCGTAGCCCGCCCGCGCGGTTCGTTCACCCAGGCGCAGCGCGAACAGGCGTGAGCCGACCGGCCGCCGGAAGCCGCCGCAAACCCTGTCCGCCAAGATGGTCGAGCAGGCCGGCGCTGCCTGGCTCAGCCCTGCCGACGCCCCGGCGGGCAGGTCTCCGGCGGCCGACCGCTCGACACCGTCCCCGAGACGACGCGACTGACGTGCAGTACGGACAGTCACTCGATCCGGGTTCCGAAAGCTTCCGCTCCCCTGCGTCTCCAGCCTCCGAAAGGAAGCCGCCACGCTCGCTGCCGATCTGGGCGTGAACACCGAGACGCTGCGGAACTGGATCAGGGCCGCCGACGGACGCCGGTCGGGCGCGCACTCCGCACGTCGGCTGCGCCGCGGCCTGGTGATGACGCGGATCAAGCGGAGCTGGCCGCCGCGCGGAGGAGAATCCGCGAGCTGGAGGAGGAACGCGACATCCTCCGCAAGGCAGCCCGGTATTTCGCAGGGGAGACGTGCTGGTGAAACCGCTGCCCGTTCGTTGAGGACCACCAGCGCCGGTTCGGCGTCAAGCGGCTCTGCGACATCCTGGGTCTGCCGAGAGACCGAGGGGATTCTCACCCCTCGGTGTCCGACTGCCCGATCGCTTCGTAGCACCGAGGTCGGCCACCTGACGGTCATCGCCTCGACACCGACTGCCGACCGACCCCGGTCGGCTCATCTCGTCCCGTGCCCGCCGCCCGACAGGGTCCGCAGCGCCGAGGTCACGGCGTCGGCCATCGCCCGGCGCGCCGCGGTGAGGGCCGGCCGGGGGTCGACGGCTGCGGGCGCCGCGGCGAGTGTGTCGCGGACCGCGCCGGTGAAGGCGGCGTTCAGTGCCGTGCCGATGTTGACCTTGAGCATGCCGGCCGCCACCGCCTGCCGGAGCTCCGCGTCGGGCACGCCCGTCGAGCCGTGCAGGACCAGCGGCACGGGGACCGCCTCGGCGAGGCGGGCGATGAGGTCGTGGTCCAGCCGGGCGGTGCGTGTGGTCATCGCGTGCGAGCTGCCGACCGCGACGGCCAGTGCGTCGACCCCGGTGGCGGAGACGAAGTCGCGCGCCTGATCGGGGTCCGTACGCGCCGAGGGTGCGTGTACTCCGTCCTTGCCGCCGATCTCGCCGAGTTCCGCCTCCACCCACAGCCCCTGGGTGTGCGCCCACTCTGCGGCGGCGCGCGTGGCGGCGACGTTCTCGGCGTGCGGCAGCGCGGACGCGTCGAACATGACGGATCCGAAGCCGCAGTCCGCGGCGCGGCGCAGCAGTGCTTCGTCGGTGACATGGTCGAGGTGCAGCGCCACGGGGACGGCGGCCGCCTCGGCGAGCGCGGTGGTGGCACGCGCGATCGGGGCGAGCCGACTGCCGTGGAACCGCACGGCGTTCTCGCTGATCTGGCAGATGACCGGGCAGCCCGCGGCTTCCGCCCCGGTGACCACGGCCTCGGCGTGCTCCAGGGTGATCACGTTGAACGCGCCGACGGCCCGTCCGTCGCGGCATGCGGAGCTCACCATGTCGGCGGTGGGTGTCAGCGGCACGGATGGCCTCCGATCGCGGCGTGCGGGGACCGCGACCGCGGCACGGGCTTGCGGGGAGTGCAGGGTTTCGCTCGTTTCGCGACCATAAAACACCCAATCAAACGTTGTGGTTTCATGGAGGTGCGCACATTGTGGCGCACACCATCGACAGAGAGTTGTGAGACATGGCGGCACCGCAGGCCCGGTGGAGCGCGCTGCTGGAGATGCTGACACGCGACGGGCGGATCGAAGTCGAGGCGGCTGCCGAGGAGTTGGGGGTCTCCGCCGCGACGATCAGGCGCGACCTCGACGAGCTGGCCCGCCAGCAGATGGTCACCCGCACGCACGGCGGAGCCGCGCTCAACGCGATCGCCTACGACCTGCCACTGCGCTACAAGGCCGCGCGCAACGCTCCGGAGAAGGAGCGGATCGCGCACGCGGCCGCCGGACTGGTGAAGGCCGGCGCCGTGGTGGGGCTGAACGGCGGCACCACGACCACCGAGGTGGCGCGGGCCCTGGCCACCCGCGCCGACCTGGGTTCCGGTGGCACGGAGACGGCGGTCACGGTGGTGACCAACGCGCTGAACATCGCCAACGAGCTGGTCGTACGGCGCCACGTCAAACTCGTGGTGACCGGCGGGGTGGCCCGGCCGGCGTCCTATGAGCTGATCGGACCGCTGGCCACCGAACTGCTCGCGGAGATCGCACTCGACCAGGTCTTCATAGGGGTGGACGCCATCGACGTGGCCCACGGGGCGACCGCCCACCACGAGGGCGAGGCCAGCATCAACCGGGCGCTGGCCCGCCGCGCGCAGCAGGTCGTGGCGGTCGCCGACTCCACCAAGCTGGACCGGCGGGCCTTCGCCCGCATCTGCCCGGTGGAGGACATCGACGTCCTGGTGACCGACAAGGCCGCCTCGGACGAGCTGACCAAGTCGTTCGCGGCGGCCGGTGTGGAGGTCATCCGCGCCTGACATCGCCCGCCTCTCCCGTACCGTACCCGGCCGCGTCGCGC
Source organism: Streptomyces sp. NPDC050263 (assembly GCF_040655955.1). Taxonomy (NCBI): domain Bacteria; kingdom Bacillati; phylum Actinomycetota; class Actinomycetes; order Kitasatosporales; family Streptomycetaceae; genus Streptomyces; species Streptomyces sp. NPDC050263. Next base: position 40,666 of record NZ_JBFAKW010000037.1, read on the forward strand.
ATCCCGGCGTCATCCCCGGACGCCGCCCGCGGTCAGGCCGGAGACGAGGTGGCGCTCGACGAAGACGAAGAGCACCACCACGGGCACGATCGCGACGAGCGAAGTGGCGAACAGGTACTGCCACTGCTCGTGGTACGAGGTGACGAAACCGGGAATCGCCCTGGTCAGGGTCATCCGGTTGCTGGACGAGGTGATGGTGAGTGCCACCACGTACTCGTTCCACGCGCCGATGAAGGTGTAGACGAGCGCAGTCACCACACCGGGCATCGCGAGCGGCAGGACGACACGGGTGAGGGCGCCGAACCGCCCGGTGCCGTCGAGCCAGGCCGCCTCCTCCAGTTCCCGGGGGATGCTCGCGAAGTACGCGTTGAGGATCCACACGCAGAACGGCAGGTTGAATGCCGCGTTCACCAGAATGAGGCCCTCGGCGGTGTCGGTCAGGTCGAGGCTGACCATCTCCCGGTAGATGCCGACCAGCAGCGCGGTCGGCGCGAACATCTGAGTGACGAGTACGAGCAGCAGGAAGGCGCCACGCCCTCGGAAGCGGTGCCGGGCGGTGTAGTACGCGGCGGGCAGCCCGACGGCCAGGGCCAGCAGCGTCGCCGCTCCGGCGACGTACAGCGAGAACAGCAGCGCGTCCGCGACGCGCGGGTCGGTGAGCGACCAGATGTGCGTGAAGTTCGACCACTGCAATCGGGAGGGCAGATAGGACGGCGGGGACTTCATCAGTTCGGGCGTCGGTTTGAGCGCCGTCAGCAGCATTTCCGCGTAGGGCGCGAGAAACGCCAGCGCCACCAGCCATCCGACAGCGGTGAGCAGGACGGTACGCAGTTTCATCGGTCCGGGCCGCTTCCTGCGCGGCGCGGATCTGCGAGGGACGACGGCGGTCCGGCTCACGCGGTGTCCTCCTGTCGGACGATGCGCAGATAGACCAGCACCACAGCCATGACCAGCCCGAAGTTGACGACGGCCATCGCTGCCGACTCCCCCACCGACTGGTTGTCGAAGGCGAGTTTGTACAGGTAGGTGGTGGTCGTGTCGGTGGCGAAGCCGGGGCCGCCGCGCGTCATGGCCCAGATGATGGGGAACGAGTTGAACACGTTGATGACGTTGATGATCGCGGCGACCACCAGCGAGGGCCGCAGCAGCGGCAGAGTGATGCCCAGGTAGCCGCGGACCGGGCCGGCGCCGTCGACCCGCGCCGCCTCGTACACCTCGGCGGGGATGCTCTGCAGACCGGCCAGCAGGACGAACGAGGTGAACGGCAGCGAGACGAACACCGCCACGCCCATCATCGCGGCGAGGGCCTGCCCCGGATCGGCCAGCCAGTTGACGGGCGCGTCCAGCACGCCGAGGTCCATGAGCAGCCGGTTGACCACGCCGTAGAAGTTGTTGAGCATCCAGCGCCAGATGAGCGCCGTCATCAGCACGGACGAGGCCCAGGGCACGATCAGCGCCCACCGCACCCACCGGCGCCCGGGGAAACGGGAGTTCAGCAGCCCGGCCAGGCCGAGCGAGAGCACGAGCGTGACGGTGACGACTCCCACGACCCACACGAGGGTGCGCAGCAGCACGCCGGGCAGATCGCCCTCGGCGAACAGGTCGGTGTAGTTGCGGATTCCGGCGAAGCCCTGGGACTGTCCGGTGGAGCTCACGCGCGTCAGGGACGTACGGATCATCTCGACGACCGGCCAGACGACCATGGTCAGGATGAGGAGGATCGCGGGACCGAGCCACAGCAGGGGCTCCAGCGCGCGCCATGTCCTGCGACGGCGGCGCGGCGAGGGTGGCTCCGGCGCCACCGGGGCCGGGTGTTCGGCCCCGGTGGCGCTCACGGTGACATCGTGTAGGGCCACCGTGGTCAGTCGCCCTTCTGCGCGGTCTTCTGGATCTCGCCCAGGACCTTCGCCGGGTCGCCGCCTGCCACCGCCGTGCCGATGCGCTGTTTCACGGCGCCGTCGACCGCGGCCCATGCGGGGTCGTCGGTGGGGGCGAACTCCGCGGCGGAGAGTGCGTCGACGAACGGCTTGTAGTAGGCGGCGTTCCGGCTGTCGGAGCTGAGCACCTCACCGGCCGACCTGGTGACCGACAGGAACCCCTCGGTGGAGACGAACTCGGCGGCGTTCTCCTTCTGGTAGAAGAAGTCGAGGAACTTCTTCACCGCTGTCTTGTTCGACCCGTCACCCTTCTTGAACGCGACGAGGTAGTCCTGCACGCCGAGCGTCTTGTGCGTACTGCCGTCCTTGCCGGGCAGGGCCGCGACTCCGTAGTTCAGTTTCGCGTCGACCGGGTCGATGAAGCCCTTCCGCATGAAGACCGCCCCGTTCAGCATGCCGATCCTGCCCTGGGCGAACTGGTTGAAGACGTCCTTGCGGTTGGTGGTCTCCGGGTTGGGCTGGGTGACCTTGTCCTTCGTCAGTTTCCGCAGATAGGTGAGCGTGTCGATGTTGGCCTGCTGGTCGATCGCCCAGTCGCCCGAGGCGTCGGTCCAGCCGCCGCCGTTGTTCATGGCCCAGATCTGGAACTCGGCCTGGGCCTCCTCGGCCCCCAGGGGTAACCCGAGGCCGATGTAACCGGCCCGCTTGATCTTCTTGGCGTCGGCCTCGACCTCGGCCCAGGTGGTCGGCGGCCGGGCGATGCCCGCCTTGGCGAAGATGTCCTTGTTGTAGAAGAACAGGCGTGCGCTGGAGATGAAGGGCAGGCCGTACTGGGCTCCCTCGTACTGCGCCTTCTGCCTGAGCAGCGGGAGGAAGTCGGCCAGCACCTCGGGGGAGACGACGTCCTGTGCCTTGTGGACCAGGCCGTCGCGGGCGAAGTCGGAGAACTTGTTGTAGTTGAGGATGTCGGGTTCCTGCTTGGTCTGGACGTACGTCTTGACCTTGGAGTCCATCTGCTCCCAGTCGACGACTTCGAGATTCACCCGGTAGCCGGGGTTCACGGATTCGAAGTCCTTGATCAGTGCCGTCCAGTAGGCCTGGGTGTCGTCGTCGTACTTCGCCGCGACGAACCTGATCGTCCTGCCGTCGGATCCGCCGCTGTCCGAGGAGCTGCCCTTGCCGCATCCGGTGAGGGCCAGTGCCAGGGACAGTGCCCCGGCGAGGCCTGCGATGTGCCGTTTCACGGAGTACCCCTCCGCACGCATCGCGTGCTTCGTCCAGCGCGTGCTCGCCTGATTGCGCGCCCGCTTGCTTGTTTATGCTCGATTCATAGTGCTATCAATCATCGAACGACATGATGCTCAATGAAACGCGCACGGCGTCAAGGGCCGCCGCATCACGTATCGGTCACGCCGTGCGCCCGAGAGGGGAGACTCCCGATGAGTCGGACCGAGATCGAGATCGCCACCCAACCCGACTGCTGGCGGCAGGCGTTGACGCTGGCCCGGCAGCCCGACGGCCCCGCCTCCGCCTCGCTGCCCCGGCCCGGCGAGCGGGTGGCCGTCGTCGGTTGCGGCACGTCCTGGTTCATCGCCCAGGCGTACGCGGCGCTGCGGGAGTCGGGCGGCCACGGCGAGACCGACGCCTTCCCCGCCTCCGAGATGCCGGCCGGCCGCGCCTACGACCGGGTGATCGCGCTGACCCGGTCCGGCACCACGACCGAGGTGCTGGAGCTGCTCCGCCGACTGCGCGGGCGCACCCCCACCACCGCGGTGACCGCAGTGCCGCAGTCGCCGGTGACGGGGCCGGCGGACGTCGTCGTCGTGCTCGACTTCGCCGACGAGACCTCGGTCGTCCAGACCCGGTTCGCCAGCACCGAACTGGTGCTTCTTCGGGCCCACTTGGGCGAGGACCTCGGACATCTGCCGCAGCAGGGGCATTCGGCGCTGGACGCACCCCTGCCGGCCGGGGTGCTGGAGGCCGAGCAGTTCACCTTCCTGGGGCAGGGCTGGGCCTACGGGATCGCCCAGGAGGCGGCGCTGAAGATGCGTGAGGCGGCGGGCGCCTGGACCGAGGCCTATCCGGTGATGGAGTACCGGCACGGCCCGATCAGCGTCACCGGACCCGGCCGTGTGGTGTGGTGGTTCGGGGTCCCGGCAGACCTGCCCTCCGGTCTCGCCGACGAGATCGCCCGTACCGGCGGGCAGTTGGTGGCACTCGGCCGGGACCCACTGGCGGACCTCGTCGTGGTGCACCGGCTGGCCGCCGCCCTCGCCTCGGCACGCGGGCTGGACCCGGACAATCCGCGCCATCTGGCCCGTTCCGTGATCCTGACCTGAGGAAATTTACCCGTCCGTTACAAACGGTTTCCGTGCCCGTCGAGGCTTCTCGGCGGGACCCGGGACCGACCGCCACCAGGTACAAGAGCTGCTCCACGAGAGCCCCCCTGCCACTCGGGAGGTTGCGTGTCCCGCCTGTTGACAGGTGGCAACTACCGCAAGAACATGAGCGAAATCGCTTGAATCTTGCATCTGCACGCAGAATCAAGCAGACCCCACACCACCGGCACCACGCACCGCAGCTCCTGAGTCACCGTCACCGTCCTGTCCGACAGGAGGACACGAGTGCACGCCCGACTGAGCAGTCCCGGCGGCCTGTTACTCGCCGGCGCACTGACCGCCGCCATGCTGATGGCGCCCGTCACCGGCTCTGCCGCGGCAACGGCCGCCGCCCGCCCCACGACCACCGCCACCGCCGGCGGGCCGAAGGTGGCCCACACCGCGCACGCCGTCACGGTCTCCGTACCGGCCTCCGCCGGCGCTCCCGGCTACGCCCTCGACGTGTCCACCGACGCACTCGCCCTGACCACGCGCCGCGCCGGGAAGACCGTGCTCGCCACCGCCACCGCCACCGCCACCGCCACCGCCGACACCGGCGCCCTGCGCTTCACCTCGGCCGATGGGACGTGGCAGCACGCGACCGGCGTCACCGGCTGGACGTGGAGGAACGGCGTCCTGACCGTCACCGCCGACAGCACGCTCGACGGCGCCACGGTGGAGGCCCGGATCACCCCCGGCGCCGACCGCTACCAGCTCGACTGGGACGTCCACGGAAGCGCACCGAAGCAACTGGGCCTCGTCTACGACCTGTCATCGGCCGGCCACTGGTACGGCCACGGCGAGGCGGAGACTCCGCAGGGCGGCCCCGGCGTCAACCAGCCCTGGCCGCTCGACGCAGGCGAGGTCGACCACACGACCTTCGGCCCTGCGTCGTACAACATGATCGACCCGTTCTGGTACACCTCCCGGTCGACCGGTCTGCGCGTCGACACCGGGAACGTCATGGACGTGGCGCTGGGCAAGGGCAAGGACGGCCTCGGCACCTTCACCGTCGAGTCGCCCGGCACCTACAAGGCCACCGTGTTCGTCGAGTCGACTCCGCTCGCGGTCTACCGCGACTACATAGGCATCGTCGGCAAGCCGGCCAAGAGCGACGCCACGTACGAGCAGTACGCCAAGCCCCTGTGGAATTCCTGGGCGCAGTTCTACACCAAGGTCGACCAGGAGAAGCTGCTCGACTACGCCACCGACCTCCACGACAACGGTCTGGACGGGCACACCATCCAGCTCGACGACAAGTGGGAGTCGAACTACGGCAATCTGACCTGGGATCCCAAGACCTTCCCCGATCCCAAGGGCCTGTCCGACAAGATCCACGACATGGGGTTCGACTTCGGCATCTGGGTCACCCTGTGGATCAACCTCGACTCCGACAACTACCAGTACGCGGCCGACCACGGCTATCTGCTCATGGACGCCGGGGACACGGCCAAGCCGTGTGAAGTGACCTGGTGGAACGGCCAGGCGGGGATCATCGACCTGGCTAACCCCGAGGCCAAGGCCTGGTACGAGGGCAACCTCAAGAAGCTGATGGACACGTACGACATCGACGGGCTGAAGTTCGACACCCGCTTCTTCGACGAGAAGTGCGCACCGCGCGAGGGCCACCAGGCCACGGACTACCAGCAGCTCGGCACGCAGCTCGCCGACGAGTTCGACCTCCAGGGCGCCGGAATCCGGGTGCACTGGAACCGGACGGCCCACGAGGCCGGCTTCGTCACCCGCCAGGTCGACAAGGGCACCGGCTGGGACTCCCTGCGCGCCTCCGCCACCCAGAACCTGGCCATCTCCACCATCGGCTACCCGTTCGTCGAGTCCGACATGATCGGCGGCTCCGGCGGCCAGCCCGCACCGTCGAAGGACGTCCTGGTGCGGTGGGCCCAGTCCGCCTCGCTGATGCCGCTGATGTACGCCTCGACCTCCCCGGTCGACACCTTCGACACCACCACCGGCCAGAAGGTGGACTACGACCAGGAGACGGTCGACCTCTACCGGCAGGCGATCGAGACGCACGAGAAGCTCGCCCCCTACATCTGGGACCAGGTGCAGAGCACTCTGAAGACCGGCGATCCGATCATGCGGCCGCTGTTCTTCGACTTCCCGAAGGACGAGGCGAGTTACACGGTCACCGACGAGTGGATGCTCGGCCCGGCCGTGCTGGCCGCGCCCAAGCTGAGCACCGGCGCCACCCGCTCCGTCCATCTGCCGCCGGGCACCTGGTACGACGTGAACCAGGGCACGGTGATCCGCGGCCCCAGGACCCTCAAGGGCTACGCGGCGCCGCTCGGCGTCACCCCGGCCTTCGTCGACCTCAAGGCCGAGGGTGCCGCCAAGGCCGTCAAAGCCCTCAAGCGCGACGACGCTCCGGCCGCCTCCGTCCTGATCACCCCCGACACCCCGTCCACCGACTCCGGCACACCGTTCGAGGTGACGACCGAGGTGACCAACTGGGGCACCCGGACCCTCGGGAACGCCGAGGCGGCACTGGACCTGCCCGACGGCTGGAGTGCCAGGGCGACCGGCCCGACCACCGCGAAGTCCCTCAGGAACGGCGCTACCCTCACCACCACCTGGACGGTGACCCCGGCAGGCGATGCCCGCTGGGGCAGCCACGACCTCACCGGCACCGCCACCTACAACGGATCGACGAGGGTGTCCGACACCGTGCAGGCACGGGTGAGGGCCGCCCCGGGCAGTGTGCGGGAGCCCTACCTGACGGCCGACACCACTTCCGGAGGCGCCCAGTACGCCCAGGGCGGCGACCAGTTCGCCATCTGGGCGGGCGGCCAGGACCTGTCCGGCTGGAAGGACGAGAAGGGCGTCATCTACCGCGACGACGCGGCCGGGGAAAAAGCCACCGTGCAGGCCCGGTTGGTCTCCCAGAACAGCGCCTCACCGGTCGGCAAGGCCGGCGTCGCCCTCGCCAACGACCTCACAGCGCCCGAAAAGGGCGGATACGCGGTGCTGGTCATGACCCAGAGTTACGGCCTGGAGTTCATGACCGACAGCGACGGCGACGGGAAGCTCGACACCTGGGCGGGCGGTGGCTCCACCTACCACCCGGCGTATCTGAAGCTGACCCGGGACGGCGACACCTACACCGCGTACGCGAGCAAGGACGGCGAGACCTGGTCGCAGATCGGCACCGCCCTGGTGGCATCGGCCACCGGCACCGGTGACGCCGGGATGGTCGCCAGCGCCGCCAACGCCAACCACCCCGGCGAGAACGTCGAAGCCGTCTTCAGCGGATTCTCCGTCACCTCCTGACACCACGGGTGCCAGTCGCACTCCTGGCACCTCCCGGCCTCCCCGCAGGCCTTCCCCCCAGAGGCCTGCCGGGGGCCGCCCCCGCACGTCCGTGAGAGAGGGAACCCAGCCCCATGGCACGTACGTCCTCAGCTGTCGCCGGCTTCGTCGCAGGCGTGGTCGTGGCCGCGAGCACTACCGCGATCGCCGTCACCGGTACGACGGCCACCGGCACCGACCTCAATTCCAAAGCCACCACCACCTGGCTGACCGTCAAGGTCGCCGACGCCATGGGCACCAGGGACACCATCACCTGGGTTCCCACCGGCTCCTTCGCCGGCTCCGCGGAGGAACGGGTCCCGCGCTACCCGATGACCGCCGTCGAGGGCAAGGACACCAAGGAACTGAAGCTCTCCGCCGTGCGCAACGAGCAGGTATCGGCGCAACTGGCGATCGCCTCCGGCCACAACCTCGACGACGTCACGGCCGTGGTCGGTGACCTCACCGGGCCCGGCGGCGCGAAGCTGTCCGGTGCCGACGCCCAGGTCCGGTTCGTCAAGTACGTGCCTGTGCAGCGCTCCAAGAGCGAGGTCGACTGGTCCGCCACCATCGACCAGGTCAGTTCCGGAAAGGAGGTGTCCGGCGACCGCAACCCCGACGTGGTCGGCGACGCACTGGAGGAGCGGGACTCCGTGGACGTGCCCGCGTACGCGGCGCAGCCGCTGTGGTTCACCTTCCGCATCCCCGAGAAAGCCAGACCCGGCACCTACACCGGCACGGTGAAGGTCGACGCCGACGGCCGCGCCCAGGCCAGTTATCCGCTGACCGTCGAGGTCGCCGACGCGAGCGTGCCCGACCCGGAGGACTACGACTTCTTCCTCGACGTGTGGGCCCAGCCGGAGACGATCGCCAAGAACCACGGCGTCAGGCTCTGGTCCGACCAGCACTGGAAGCTGATCGAGAAGTACGACCGCGACCTGGCCTCGCGCGGCCAGAAGGTCATCAACACCACCATCGTCGACAACCCCTGGCACCACCAGTGGTCGCTCGGCACCCGGGAGTCGCAGACGGCCACGCCGTACACCAGCATGGTGGGCTGGAGCTGGAACGGAAAGACGTTCTCCTTCGACTTCGGCCGCTGGGACAAGTATGTCCAGACCGCCCGACGCGCCGGTCTGGGGCCCGGCATCGGCGCCTTCTCCATGCTGGCGTTCCAGGACCAGGAGCACCTCACCTACACCGACACCAGCACCGGCAGAACCGTCTACGAGAACGTCGACCTGGGCGGCGACCGCTGGCGGAAGGCGTGGGGAGCGTTTCTTCCGGCCTTCGAGAAGCACCTGAAGGCGAAGAGCTGGCTGGAGGACACCTGGCTGTCCTTCGACGAGCGGCCCATCGACACCATGAGGGTCGTCAAGGACTTCGTCCACGAGGTCGCGCCGGTCTTCGACGGCCGTATCTCGGTGGCCGGTTCGATCAGCACCGAGGGCGTGGCGTCCAACCTGTCCGTCGACTGGGGCGGCATCGACGCGATGACGAAGGAGAAGGCGGCGGAGCGGCGCAAGGCCGGCAAGATCACGACCTTCTACGTGTACGGCTCGCCGGCGCACCCCAACACGCTGTCGTACTCGCCCGCCGTCGAGTCGCGAATGCTGCCGTGGATCTCCGCCCAGAGGAACCTGGACGGTTTCCTGCGCTGGTCGTACAACAGCTGGACCAGCGACCCCTTCAAGCAGCCGGTGCACATCTTCACGCAGGGCGACGAGTACCTCGTCTATCCGGGCAAGGACGGCCCGATGTCCAGCATCCGCTGGGAGCAGCTGAAGGAGGGCATCGAGGACTACGAACTCATCGCCCAGTTGCGGGACAAGGACGGCGGCGCCGACAGCGACGCGCTGACCGAGGCGCTCACCACCGCGACCCGGAACCTCGACGGCCGGACGAAGGACGTGGGCGACATCGAGACCGCGCGGGCGGCCGTCGTGAAGGGGCTGACGTCATGAGGGTGAAGGGGAAGTCCCTGCTGCTCGCCACGGCTCTGGCTGTCATGCCCCTGACCAGTGCACGTGTCGCAACCCCCGCCCAGGCCGAAGCGCAGGCCCCGGCCCCGCACACCGTCACCTACGACCAGTACTCCGTGCAGGTCGACGGCAAGCCCCTGTACCTCTGGGGCGCCGAGTTCCACTACTTCCGGCTGCCCAGCCCCGACGCGTGGCGCGACGTACTCCAGAAGATCAAGGCGGGAGGATTCAACGCGGTCTCGCTCTACTTCGACTGGGGCTACCACTCGGCCAAGCCCGGTTCCTACGACTTCACCGGCATCCGCGACGTGGAGCGACTGCTCGACGAGGCCGAGCGCGCGGGCCTGTACGTCATCGCCCGCCCGGGCCCGTACATCAACGCGGAGGTCTCCGGCGGCGGCATGCCCGCCTGGCGCAAGACACAGGCCGGCGTGAACCGCACCTCCGAGCCGGAGTACATGAAGGCGGCCCGGGAGTGGATGAGCCGCATCAACCCGATCATCGCGCGCCACCAACTCACCCGTGGCACAGGCAATGTGATCCTCTATCAGATCGAGAACGAGTACCAGGGCGGTCGACAGGACGCCGACTACATGCAGACCCTCATCGACTGGGCGCGTGCGGACGGCATCGACGTCCCGACCTTCGTCAACGACGGCGGCGCCAACCGGAACTGGGTCAGCGGAAAGGGCGCCCCGGACATCTACGGCTTCGACGCCTACCCGCAGGGCTTCGACTGCAAGGACCCCGACACCTGGAAGAACCTGCCCGACTATTCGTACGTCAACGCGTGGAAGCCCGAGTCCCCGCTGATCATCCCGGAGGCGCAGGGCGGCGCCTTCGACCCGTGGGGCGGCACCGGATACCAGGACTGCGCGAAACTCACCGGCACCGACTTCACCCGGGTGTTCAGCAAGATGAACATCGCCGCCGGGGTGAGCGGCCAGTCCTTCTACATGACGTACGGCGGCACCAACTGGGGCTGGCTCGCCGACCCCAACGCGGTCTACACGTCGTACGACTACGGGGCCCCGATCAACGAGTCCCGCCAACTGACGGACAAGTACCAGGAGTTCAAGCGCCTCGGGTACCTGGTCAACTCGGTGACCTCGCTGGCGCGCACGGACAAGGCGGAGGCGCCCGTCCCGTCGGACGACGCCCTGCGTGTCGACCGGCGCGTCAGCCCCGACGACGGCACCCAGTTCTTCACCGTCCGGCACGCCGACACTCGCGTGAAGGACAAGAACGAGACGACCCTTTCCCTGAAGGGCGCGGACGGCGACTATCCGCGTGTGCCCCAGCAGGGAACGATCACCGTCGACGGCCGGGACGCCAAACTCCTCGTAGCCGGTTACGACTTGAGCGAGAGTCAGCGGCTCGTCTACTCCACCTCGGAGATCATGACGCACGCCCGGATCGGCGACCGGGACGTGGCGCTGCTGTACGGGCGTGCGGGCGAGCCCGGTGAGACCGTGCTGCGGTACTCCGCGCGGCCCGAGGTGACCGTCCTCGACGGCGAGGTCACCACCGCCTGGGACGCCGAACGCGGCGATCTGCGCCTGGACTACACGCACAACGGCCTGGCCCGCGTGCTGGTCAACGGCCTGGAGCTGCTGATCGCCGACACCGCCGAGACCGCCCACTGGTGGCGGCAGGACACCGCAGCGGGCCCGGTTCTCGTGCGGGGCCCGTCCCTCGTCCGTACCGCCGAACAGGCCGGTGGCACCCTGAAGTTGACCGGCGATTCCACCAAGGCCGCGAAGCTCGAGGTCATCGCGGAGGCCAAGAAGGTGACGTGGAACGGCCGCAAGGTCTCCGTCACCCAGGCGCCGCGCCCGGTCCAGCTGCCCGCGCTGACGACCTGGAAGTACAAAGAGGAGGCGCCGGAGGCCGCCCCGGACTTCGACGACACCACCTGGACCACCGCAGACCACCTCACCGCCGACAACCCTGAACTGGCAGGGTCGTTGCCGGTCCTCGCGATGGACGAGTACGGCTACCACCACGGCGACGTCTGGTACCGCGGCCGGTTCAGGACCACCGGTGCCGCGACCGCGCTCGCACTCGACGCCAGGACCGGTGCCACCGGCCAGTACGCGGTCTGGCTGGGCGGCCGCTACCTCGGCAGCTCCGGCAGCGGCGCGCACACCTTCGGCATCCCGGCGGACACGCTGAAGGCCGGCGGGGACAACGTCCTCTCCGTCCTTGTGGAGAACGCGGGCCACAACGAGGAATGGGGCCACGACTACTCCAAGGAGCCGCGCGGTCTGCTCGGCGCCGAGGTGATCGGCGGGGCCTCGACCCTCACCTGGAAGATGCAGGGCAACCGGGGCGGCGAGGATCCGGTCGACACCGCCCGCGGCCCTTACAACAACGGCGGGCTGTACGGGGAGCGGGCCGGCTGGTCGCTCCCGGGATACCCCGACGCCGGCTGGAAGAACACCGCTCTCTCTCAGCAGACGGGCAGAACCGGGCCCGGCGTGCGCTGGTACCGCACCTCCGCCCGGCTCGACCTGCCGCAGGGCCAGGACAACGCGCTCGCACTCGATCTGGCCAACGACGGCAGCACCGGCTACCGCGCCCAGATCTTCGTCAACGGCTGGCTGGTCGGCCGCTACCTGCCGGACATCGGACCCCAGACGCGGTTCGTCATCCCCAAGGGCATCCTGCGCGAGCAGGGCGCCAACACCATCGCCCTGGCCGTGTGGTCCACCGAGGCCGGTGCGGGCCCGGGTTCGGCGAAGTTCGTCGACCTCGGCGCCTCGGCGGGCGGGATCAAGGCCGGTACGGTGGCCGCGCCCTCGTACGACGCCAAGACGTACGCCATGCCGACCGCGGGCGCCCGTGTCACCGTCGACGCCGAGCCGTTCCTGAGCACCGGCACCGCCGCCAAGGTCCCCGTCACCCTCAGCGTGCCGAAGGACGCACCGACCGCCCGGAACGTCGAGCTCGCGCTGAGGGTCCCGGACGGCTGGGGCGCCACCACCGACGACGCCACCCGTTTCGACCGGGTCCGGCCCGGTGACACGGTGACCGCCGCCTACACCGTCACCCCGCCCCGCGACCCCGTCCACTACACCGTCCTGTCCGCGACCGCCGACCTCACCCAGCCCGGCCGTCCCGGCACGGTCACCGGTGTACGGGCCGTGCAGGTGCCACCGCCGGGGCTGTCCGCCGACTCCTATGTGAGCGACCTGACCCTGGTCACGGCGGTCAACGGCTGGGGCCCGGTGGAAAGGGACGCCTCCAACGGGGAGTCCGTGGCCGGCGACGGACGCCCCCTGAGCATCGGCGGCACCACCTACGCCAAGGGACTCGGCGTACACGCGAACAGCCGGATCCGGGTCTATCTCGGCGGCGGCTGCACCCGCTTCACCGCCACGGCCGGGGTGGACGACGAGGTCGGTGACAGCGGCAGCGTCTCCTTCCAGGTGATCGCCGACGGCCACTCCCTCACCACGACCCCGGTGGTGCACGGCTCCGACGGCGGCACCGGAATCGACGTGGACGTGACCGACGCCCGCTGGCTGGACCTGCTGGTCGACGGGGACGGCGATGTCTCGACGGACCACGCCGACTGGGCCGACGCCAAACTGGCCTGCACGGGAGGCACCTCGTGAACCTCGCCCGCATCGGACGAGTGCGAACCGTACTGGCCGGAGCGTTGGCCGCCGCGCTGCTCGCGATCCTGACCGTGGCGGTGCCCGCCCCCGCCACCGCCACCGTCCCGGCCGCCGCAGCCGCCAACCCCACACCCCACACGGTCAGTTACGACAAGTACTCCGTCAAGGTCGACGGCGAGCGGCTCTTCGTCTGGTCCGGTGAGTTCCACTACTGGCGGCTCCCCAGCCCCGACCTGTGGCGCGACGTGCTGCAGAAGATCAAGGCGAGCGGCATGAACGCCGTCTCGATCTACTTCGACTGGGGCTTCCACTCCCCGGCGAAGGACCGTTACGACTTCACCGGTGTCCGTGACGTCGACAAGCTCCTCGACATGGCCGAGGAGGCCGGGCTTTGCGTCATCGCCCGGCCGGGCCCGTACATCAACGCCGAGACGGACGGCGGAGGCTTCCCCGGCCGGCTGATGACGCAGAAGGGACAGGCCCGCTCCACCGACCCCGAATACCTCGACGCCGCCCGCGAGTGGCTCAGGGAGATCGACGGGATCCTCGCCCGCCGCCAGGTCACCGACGGCACCGGACCGGTGCTGCTCTACCAGGTCGAGAACGAGTTGTACGACCCCGAAGGCCGCGACTACATCGTCGAACTGTCCAAGCAGGTGCGGGCCGACGGCATCACCGTGCCCCTGGTGGGCAACGAGCCGATGACGCAGTACGCGGGCGGCGAGGGCCTGGACTTCGTCGGCGAGCTGGACCAGTACAACTCCTTCTGCAAGGGCGAGTGGTGGCTGCCACTCACTCTCCACGACACCGAGTACGAAAAGGGCCTCGGCACCGACGCCGCCGGCAGCGTGCAGGTGTGGCTCGGCGGCACCTGCACCACCTTCCACGCCGCGCTCGGCCTCGACCAGGAGACCTATGGCCGGTCCGACGGCCCGGCCACCGTCGCCTACACCGTCCTCGCCGAGGAAACCCCCGTCCACGAGAGCGGCACCGTCGACCGGGACACCGCGACGAAGAAGATCGACGTCGACGTGACAGGCGCGCGCCGGCTCGAACTCGTCGTCGCGGACGCCGGGGACGGCAACGCCCTCGATCACGCCGACCGGGCCGACGCCAAGCTGACCTGTGGGGACGGTTCCTGATGTCCCTGCCAAGAAGATGCGCCTCCCTCGCGGCCGTCCTGGCGGCCCTCCTCCCGGCGACTCCAGCCTCGGCCGGGGTTCCGCAGCAGGACTGGACGGGGACCTGGGCGACCGCGCAGCACGCCTCGTACGACCCGGGCGCCTCGGAGGTGACCGTGCGGATCCCGGTGCACGTCAGCGCGGGCGGGACGAGCGTCCGGATCCGGTTGACCAACGAGTTCACCGACCAGCCGGTGACGATCGGACACGCGACCGTGGGGCGGCGCGCGAGCGGCTCGTCAGTGTCCGGCCGCCCGCGCGATCTCACGTTCGGCGGGAAGAGGGACGTGACGATCCCGGCCGGGGGGCAGGCAGCGAGCGACGGGGTACGGATTCCCGTCGCGGCCCGTGGCGATCTGGTGGTCAGCCTGTACTTCCCCGGCAGGCTCACCCACGTCAGCCAGCACTGGATGGGCCTCCAGACCGTCTACTGGACGCCCGACGGCAGCGGCGACCACGCCGGGGACGCCGGCGGCGACGCGTTCACCACGACCGACTCCACCTTCCCGTTCCTCACCGGTGTCGACGTGCGGGGTGGACCCGCGCAGAGCTCCGTCGTCGCGCTCGGCGACTCCATCACCGACGGCGCCTCCTCCACCTCGGACGCCAACCGGCGCTGGCCCGACTACCTGGCGGCCCGGCTGTCGGCCTGTACCTCCCCCGCCGGAGTACTGAACGCGGGCATCAGCGGTAACCGCATCACGGCCGGGACCGACGGCAACCCCTCGGCACCGGAGCGGCTGGAGCGCGATGTGCTGTCCCAGCCGGGAGCCCGGACGGTGATCCTCTTCGAGGGCGTCAACGACCTCAGCTGGGGCGGCGCCACCGGCGACCAGGTGATCGGCGGTATGAAGGAGATCGCGCGGCGGGCCCACGCCCGTGGGCTGCGGGTGATCGGCGCGACCGTGGTCCCGTACCGGGGCTGGGGCGACTACTGGACCGAGGCCAAGGAGGCCGACCGGCAGCAGGTCAACGCGTTCGTGCGCGACGGCGGCGTCTTCGACGGCTACGCCGACTTCGACAAGGCGGTACGGGATCCGGACGATCCCACCCGGTACGCCGCCGCGTTCGACTCCGGTGACCATCTGCATCCCAACGACACCGGGATGAAGGCGTTCGCCGACGCGGTCGACCTCGCCGGTCTCGGGGCGGCCCGCGGTTGTCCCTCGGCCCGCGTCCGGCTCACCCCGTACCGCCCGGGTCTCCAGGCCGGCCGTGCCACGGAGATCACCGCGACGGTCACCAACACCGGCGCAAAGGCGGTCACCCGGGTCACCACCGGGCTGCGCCTGCCGGCCGGCTGGACCGCCGAGGCGGAGGGAATGTCGGGCACCGACTCCCTCGCCCCTGGCGGGAGTCACGCCGTCACCTGGCGCGTCACCCCGTCTGCCGACGCGGCATGGGGGCCGTACGACATCGGTGTGGGCACCTCCTTCCGGCAGGGCGGCCGGACGCGCCACGACACCGACAGGGTGACCGCCGACGTCACCCCCGTCCCGTCCCCCGTCCAGCCCCCGTACCGGACGTTCGCCACTGCCGAGGACGCCCAATACGCCCAGAGCGGAGGCCAGTTCGCGATCTGGGCAGGTGGTCGGGACCTGGCCGGCTGGACGGACGAGAAGGCCGCCGTCCATGTGCCGGACGCCGTACCCGCCTCGGGCGGCCTCGCCGCCCGCCTCGTCGGCCAGACCGGCAGCGGCCCCTCCGCCAAGGCCGGGATCGCCGTCGCCAACGACCTGACCGCCCCGGAGAACGGTGGATACGCGGTGCTGACCATGTCCAAGTCGTACGGCGTGGAGTTCATGACCGACAGCGACGGCGACGGGCACCTCGACACCTGGGCGGGCGGCGGCGCCTCGTACCACCCGGCCTGGCTCAGGCTCACCCGCGACGGCACCGCCTACACCGCGTACGCCAGTACCGACGGCATCGTCTGGCAGCGGATCGGAACCGCGACCGTGCCGTCCGCCGCCGACGACGCCGGCCTCGACGCCGGGATGGTCGCGAGCGCGGTCAACCTCGACCACCCCGGCCAGACCACCACAGCCGTATTCGACTCCTTCGCGACCACCGACTGAGCGACCACCGACTGAGTGACCACCGACTGAGAGGCCTCCCGTGAACGTCAGCCGTAGACGCTTCCTGACCACGGCCACTGCTCTCGGCTCAGCAGTGCTGCTGGCCCCACCCGGCGCCGCCCAGGCGATCACCGGCGGCATCCCCGACTACGAGCCCACCAGGGCGTCCCTCGACGCCCACCCCGTACCGCGCTGGTACAAGGACGCCAAGTTCGGCATCTTCGTCCACTGGGGCGTCTACTCGGTCCCGGCCGGCTCCGCCCGACAGATGGCCGCCGAGTGGTATCTCTGGTACCAGAGCTTCAACACCGATCCCACCTGGAAGTACCACCGCGACACCTACGGCCAGGACTTCCTCTACGACGACTTCATCCCACAGTTCACGGCCGAGAACTACGACCCGGACGCCTGGGTGCGGCTGTTCGAGCAGGCGGGTGCCGAGTACTTCACGCTGACCAGCAAGCACCACGACGGATTCGCCCTGTGGCCGAGCAAGGTGACGGACCGTCACTCCGGGAACCACGGCCCGAAGCGTGACCTGGTCGGCGAGCTGATGACGGCCGCGCGCAGGCGCGGCACGGTACGGCCCGGCCTGTACTACTCGCTCGGCGAGTTCTTCAACCCGGCGATCGGGCGGCCGATGAAGAACTTCTACACCGGTGCAGAGGTCCCGATGACCGGCTACCGGCCGGTCGACGACTACATCGGCGACTACGAACTGAAGCAGCTGTACGAGATCGTCGACCGCTACGACCCGGAACTGCTGTGGGCGGACGGCCAGTGGTTCCGGCCGACCGGCGAACCGCCGTGGCGCAGCGAGGAGCCCATCTCCCACTACTACAACCAGGCCAAGAACCGCAGAAGGCCGAAGGGGGTCGTGGTCAACGACCGCTTCGACACGCACTTCGACTTCGCGACCTACGAACAGCGCACCAACCCCACGATGGACCCCCAGAAGTGGGAGTGCTGCATCACGATGGGCTACTCCTGGGGCTACAACAAGTTCGAGATCGAGGAGGACTACAAGACCTCCGAATTCCTCGTCCATCTGCTCGCCGACGTCACCAGCAAGAACGGCAACCTGCTGCTCAACATCGGGCCGAAGCCGGACGGCACCATTCCCGACGTGATGCAGCGGCGCCTGCTGGACATCGGCGCCTGGCTGAAGGTCAACGGGCCCGCGATCTACGGCTCGACGCCCTGGGTGCGGGCCGAGGAGGAGGGCAGCGCCTTCGGCATCCGCTACACGGTCACCCCGGGCAAGTTCAACATCATCGTGCTGGGCGCCCCCAGCGGCACCCTCTCCGTGCCCGCGGACATCCCTCTTTCCGCGACCTCGCGGATCCGGCTGCTCGGCCACAACCGCCCGCTGAAATGGTCCCGTTCCGACGGCAAGGTGCACATCACCGTCCCGGACACCCTGCCCAGCGAGCTCGCCAACACCTTCACGGTCGACTGGGAACGGCGGTGAGCGGCGTGAGCACGCGAACGGGCACCCTGGGCCCCACCCTCACCGTCGCCACCGAACCCGCCGAACCGGCGGCCGGTGACGCGGTCACCGCCACCGCCGTCCTCGTCAACGACTGCCCGTTCCCGTTGCGCGGCGCCGTCCTGTACCTGGTCGACCCGGGCGCGACGACCGCCGCACGCACCATCCCGCTCGGTGATCTGCGCCGCGGCGCGAAGGTCACCCGCAGCTGGCGCACGTCCATGCCGGCCGACGTCGCCGGGGACATCGCGTTCACCGCACACCTCCTCTTCGACGTGGACGGGCGCAGCGCCGACTGCGCGCGGTCCGCGAAGACCGTCAGCGTGCCCTACGAGCCGAACGGGGTGCGGGACCCGTACCGGACGTTCGCGACCACCGACGACGCCCGATTCGGCCAGTACGGCAGCCAGTTGGTCATCTGGGCGGGCGGCGGTGACCTGTCCGGCGGCCGTGACGAGAAGGGCGGCATCCTCCTTCCCGGCTCCGTCGCCGCGTCGGGCTCGGTGCAGGTCAAAACGGTCGGCCTCAGCGGGAGCGACAACCCCAGTGCCAAGTACGGGATCGCCGTCGCCAACGACCTGAACGCCCCGGAGAAGGGCGGCTACGCCGTGCTCACCATGTCGAAGTCGTACGGCCTGGAGTTCATGACCGACAGCGACGGCGACGGGCACCTCGACACCTGGGCCGGCGGCGGCGCTTCCGCCCACCCCGCCTGGCTGCGCCTGGTCCGCTCCGGTACCGCCTACACGGCGTATTCCACCACCAACGGCCTCGCCTGGAACGAGATCGCCAGTGCCACCGTGCCCTCCGCGAACGGCGCCCTGGACGCCGGCGTGGTGGCGAGCGCAGTGAACCTCAACCATCCCGGTACGACGGTCCGGGCCGTGTTCGACCGCTTCACCGTGGAGGAGTCGTGAACGCCTACCCCGAGAGCACCTACCGCCCCGAGGAGGACTTCCTCGCGCCGCCCGTCTCGCTCACGGTCACCCCGCCCGCCCCCGACGCGGGCCAGGCAGTGGCCCTGACGGCCACCCTGACCAACACCACCGGGATCGTCCTGCGCGGCACCGTGCTCCATCTCGCCGTGGACGGCGCCGGGAAACCCGACAGCCTGGGCAGCCTCGCGCCCGGACGGTCGGTGACCCGCACCTGGCGGACCCGGCTCGCCGAGGACGCCGAGGGCCGGATCGTGTTCACCGCGCACGCCCTTTTCGACGTGCACCGCCACGGCTCCGACTGCACCCGCGCCAGTTCCTCCGTCCTGCTGCCGTACCGCTCGCTGCCCGGTGCCTTCGACAATGCGGGGATCGCCTCCGACGACGCCCTCACCGTCGCGAACATCGACGGCTCGAACTCCAGTCTGTCCGCCGAAGCCCTGGCGTCGGTGGGGCTGACTCCGGGTGCCACGGCCACCTACGACGGGGTGCCCTTCACCTGGCCGGACACCCGGCCCGGGAGCAAGGACAACGTCGTCTCCTCCGGCCAGACCGTATTGCTGTCCGGTTCCGGTTCCCGGCTGTCCTTCCTCGGTACCAGCACCTGGGGCGAGGGCAAGGGCGACGGCAAGGTCGTCTACGCCGACGGCACCGAGCAGGCGTTCCCGGTCGCCGTCCCCGACTGGTACGGGGCGAACTCCTCCGCCGCGGTGGTGCTGCCGTACCGCCACATCGCCACCGGCCGGGACGACACCCCCGTCAGCCTTTTCACCTTCGGCGTCGATCTGGCGGCCGGCAAGGAGCTGCGCTCCCTGGTCCTGCCCCAGGTCAGCGACGGCCTCCAGTCGGGCGTCCCCGCCCTGCACATCTTCGCCATGACGCTCGTGACGAGCAACTGAGCTCTCCCGGAAGGACGTTCATGCACGACAAACGAGGCGACCTCGGCATCATCGGCATCACAGGTGTCACCCGCAGACGGATCCTCACGGGTGCGGTGGCGCTGGGCGGCGCCGCGCTGCTGACCCGCCCGCAGGGCGCGTACGCGGCCGGCGGCGCCCTGTTCGACACAGCTCCCGCCGCAGCCGCGCTGAAGCGTCTGCTTCCCGGCCACCACCGGCAGTTCACCCTGCGGGCCGTCGACGACGAAACCGACCGCTTCCGGGTCACCGGCCGGGCCGGACACATCACGGTGGAGGGCACCAGCCCCGCCGTGCTGCTCGCGGGACTCCACACCTACCTGCGGCGGACCGCGCACGCCTCCGTCTCCTGGACCGGCGAGCAGCTGAACCTGCCCCGCACCCTCCCCGCGCCCGCCGAGGAGATCACGGGAACGGCCGACGTGCCGCACCGCTTCGCCTTCAACGACACCAACGAGGGCTACACCGGCGCCTACCGCGACTGGGACGCCTGGCAGCACGAACTGGACGTGCTGGCCGTGCACGGAGTCAACCGGGTCCTCGTCTACATCGGCGGCGACGCGGTGTACTACGACACCTTCCGCCGCTTCGGCTACTCCGACGCCGCGCTGCGCGCCTGGATCCCGGCCCCCGCCCACCAGCCCTGGTGGCTGCTGCAGAACATGTCGGGTTTCGGCGGGCCGGTCTCCCGGCAGCTCATAGAGCGACGTGCCGCCCTCGCCGAGAAGATCGTCGACCGGATACGCGACCTGGGCATGACGCCGGTCCTGCCGGGCTACTACGGCACCGTCCCGGACGACTTCCCTGCCCACCACGGCGGGGACGCCGCGGTGGTGGCGCAGGGCACCTGGGGCGCCTTCAAACGCCCCGACTGGCTCGACCCCCGCACCACGGCCTTCGACGACGTGGCCGCCGCCTTCTACCGGGCCCAGACGGAGCGGTTCGGCGACAGCACGATGTACAAGATGGACCTGCTGCACGAGGGCGGTAACCCCGGTGACGTGCCGGTGGGCGAGGCCGCGACGGCCGTCGAGACGGCGCTGCAGAAGGCCCACCCGGGGGCCGTCTGGGCGATCCTCGGCTGGCAGACCAACCCGTCCAAGGCGCTGCTCGACGGCGTCGACAAGAGCCGGATGCTGATCGTGGACGGTCTGTCGGACCGCTACACCACCGTCACCGACCGGGAGAGCGACTGGGACGGCACCCCGTACGCCTTCGGCAGCATCTGGAATTTCGGCGGCCACACGCCGATGGGCGCCAACGCCCCGGACTGGGTGGAGCAGTACCCCAAGTGGCGTGAGAAGGAGGGCAGTTCGCTCGCCGGTATCGCGGCGATGCCGGAGGCCGCCGACAACAACGCACCCGCCCTCGCGCTTCTCACCGACCTGGCCTGGACGCCCGGCACCATCGACCTGGACGACTGGTTCGCCGCGTACGCCCTCTCCCGCTACGGCGGCCTCGACCGGCACGCCGCCGCGGCCTGGCAGACAATCCGCGACACCGCGTACAACATGTCCCGCGCGGACGCCTGGAGCGAGGCACCCGACGGCCTGTTCGGTGCCCGTCCGAGCCTGACGGCGAACAAGGCCGCCGCCTGGGGCCCGGAGAAAGACCGCTACGACACCACGGCCTTCGACGCCGCACTCACCGAACTCCTGGCCGTAAGCGCGAAGTTGAGGGACAGCTCGGCCTACCGGTACGACGTTGTCGACGTGGCCCGGCAGATCCTGTCCAACCGCAGCCGGGTCCTGCTGCCACAGATCAAGGCCGCGTACGAGGCCGGGGAGAAGGCCCTGTTCGGCAGGCTGACCCGAACCTGGCTGGAGTGGATGGACCTCCTCGACGACCTGCTGGCGTCCTCCGGCCCGCACCTGCTCGGACGGTGGCTCGCCGACGCGCGCTCCTGGGGCGCCGACCGGGCCGAGAAGGACCGCCTGGAATACGACGCCCGCTCCCTCATCACCACCTGGGGCGGACGCGCCAGCAGCGACGAGGGCCTGCACGACTACGCGAACCGAGAGTGGGCGGGGCTGGTCGGCGGCCTGTACCGCACCCGCTGGAAGACGTACTTCGACGCGCTGGCCAGTGGAAAGGACCCGGCGACGATCGACTGGTTCGCCCTGGAGGACCGCTGGGCGCACGCGCACGAGACGCACCCGACCGAGCCCCACGGGTCCCCGTACGCCCTGGCCCGCCGGGTGCGTGACCTGCTCGCCGCCACTCCCCATCAGGCCGTCCTCACCGCGGGGGCCGACCGGGGAGCGGTGACCGAAGGCACACCCGCGACGGTGACGGTCACCTTCACCAACAGGAACGGCTTCGCGACGGCGCGCGGCGTGACCCTCTCCGTCACCGTCCCCGAGGGCATGACGGTGAAGCCGCTCGACCCGGTGCGCACGGCGACGGTGGCGTCCGGCGAGACGCTCACCGCTCGCTTCGAAGTCTCCCTTGCGGGTGATCCGACGCAACTGGTCGGCCGGGTCGTCGCAGCGGCGGCGTACGGGGGCGGCGGGAAGGCCGTCGTGCCGGTACGGCTGGTGGCCGCGGCCGGGGTCGGCGACCCCTACCGCACGGTCTCCTACAACGATGCCGTGTTCGGCCAGGCCGGCGACGAGATCGCCGTCGAGGGCGCCGGGGCCGACCTGTGGGGCGCCACCAACGAGTTCGGGTCGGTGTACCGGGCGGGCGCGTACGGCGACGGAACCGTGGCCGAGGTGACGGTCACGTCCCAGGACGCGACCGGGGGCTGGGCACGGGCGGGCCTCGTCGTCCGCAACGACCTGGGCACTCAGGGGAGCGCGGGCTATGTGAACCTGGCGGTCACGCCGTCCAACGGCTGCGCGCTGAGCTGGGACGCCGACGGCGACGGCCGTTTCGACTCGATCGCGCTGTCGAACTCCTTCACCGCGCCGGTGCGGCTGCGGCTGACCAGGTCCGGCGCCTCGTACACCGGGGAGGTCAACACGGACGGCGTCACCTGGACGACGGTGGGCACGGCCACGCCGGGAGGCGCAGTCGCCACACAGGACGTCGGGGTCTTCATGACCGCGGCCAACGGCTGGACCGGCGCACGGGGCATCGCCACGTTCGACGGATTCACGGTGTCCTGATCTCCGTGACCACGACGGCCACGCCCCCGCCCCGACATCCGGGCCGTTCCCGGGCCGACGACCGCCGCTTCCCTCGCAATGTGCTGTTGCCCCCGGTCAACGACATGGGCTTCGCCCAGACACAGAAGGGCAAGATCGAAAGTGACCCGGGCGTCCGTCTTCCGTGGTACTCGGACAACTATCGTGAGGCGGTGCCTGCCGACCAGTTCGACGTCGCCCGAACGGACTGCGCTGGAAGGCCTGGGGCACCGCTTCGCCGTCGCCCCCAGCACCTTCACGCCCTCTCCCGAGATCGGGGCCGTGGCGGCGCTGGAGTTCCTGCCGGACGGGAGGGTGGAGGCCGTCGCCGAGCCGAAGCGGCGGGGTGGCGGTTCTGCGATGGTGGTACGCGAGAGCCGCTGATGGTGTCGGGTGGCGCACGGCTCGGCCGGGCGGCACCCGCGTACGACCGCGTCGCGGCGAACACGCGCCGCTGCTTCGGCGACCCTGCCAGGGCCTGTCGTTCGGATCACGCCTGGGCCGCGGGGCTCGGCACCCACATCCGCGGTCGTCAGGCGCCGTAGCCCGAAGTCTGCTCGATCCGAACGACAGGCCCTGGCTGCCGATGAAGCGGCAGGCCGCCACTGATGTGGTCAGTGCGTCGAACCTCCGCGGATTCCATCCCCCGTGAGGGCTGCCCACCGTTCGAGTCGATGGGCGACGGTGTCGGCGGGCAGACGCATCGCCAGGGCGCTCCGGGCGATCTGCATGTCCGACTGCGCGAAGGCCACCACGGTCTCCGTCAAGTGCGGATGTCGCCGCCCGACGGCAGTCGCGTGCGCCACCAGCGTGGGGAAGTCCCCGAGTGACTCCATGGCCGAGTCCTCCACCGTGCCGAGCAGTTCCGAGGCGGCCATGGCCGAGATCGGGATGTCCGTACTCCTTCCGGCCGATGCCCAGGACATCATGGAGCTCGGCTTCCACGGCATCGCGCCCTCCAGGTTCTGTGGGCTGCGGACCGGCCTCAAGCCGGCCACGGACGTCGTGGACGGGGGAGCATCGCGACGGTGCGCTCCGAACTCGTCGCCCCTGAAAGGAAGCCCGCGGCAGTCCGTTGAGCCTCGCAGTCCACCGTGAGCGCGTTCCCGTCGCTTCGGACCGCAGCTCGGCCGATCGCCCGGATCAGATCCGACCCTCTCCGTTTACAGCGCTTTAGATCGTCGCCGTCCAATCTATTGACTTCCTGTGAGCCATGTCAGTACCGTCACGCAGCATTTCGAACAACGTTCGCAATTTCGAACATCGAACCATCGCATGAGTGCCCAATGGAGGACACCTCTATGCGTTACCCCCTCAGACGCAGCAGCCGCGCGCTGGCCGCCCTGTGCTGCTCGGTACTGTCCGTCAGCCTGCTGAGCGCCGGCCCGGGAGCGAGTCCGGCCCAGGCCGCCGACGACCCCAACGCCGTCGCACTGGACAAGGACGCGATCCTCGCCGCCAACCAGCTCGACGAGCGGCAGTGGTACAAGGACAACATCCCGTTCCTCGACACCCCCGACAACGACATCGACGAGGTCTACTACTACCGGTGGAGCACCTTCAAGCGTGCGCTGCGCTATACGGTGCCGGGCACCGGGTACGTGTCGACCGAGTACGACGTGCCGATCGGGTACGCCGGGAACCCGTACACCGCTCTGCCGGACGCGACCGGCTATCACCTGCTGGACGGGCGCTGGCTGCACAACCGCGACTACGCGGGTGACTACCTGGACTTCTGGCTGCGCGGGGCGGGAAACTCGGGCGCGCGGAACTTCAGCGAGTGGATCACAAGCGCCGCGTACCAGCGCTATCTGGTCACCGGTGACGCCGCGCAGATCAAGTCGGCGCTCCCCCACCTGATCGCCCTCTACAAGCGGTGGGACTCGAACTTCGACACCGACGTCACGGTGAACGGCACACAGTCCTCCAGCGACCTGTTCCACCAGACCCCGCTGTCCGACGCCACGGAGTACACCGAGACGTCGATGCACAGCAGCAACTGGTTCAGCGGCGGCCGGGGTTACCGGCCGACCATCAACGCGTACATGTTCAGCGCGGCCCAGGCGATCAGCAAGATCTCCACGCTGAACGGCGACACGGCGACCGCGAACGAGTACGACGCCAAGGCCGCGCAGCTGAAGGCCGCCGTGCAGAACTCGCTGTGGGATCCACAGCGCCAGTTCTTCATGCAGGTCTACAACACGGACAACACCAACGGCGCACTGAAGCAGACCCGCACGACCTGGCGCGAGGCGATGGGCTACGCCCCCTGGGCGTTCAACCTCCCCGACGCGCAGTACTCGTCGGCATGGAAATACCTGACGGACTCCAAGCGGTTCGGGGCGGCGTTCGGGCCCACGACGCTGGAGCGGGTGCACGACTACGAGGCCGAGCAGGCCGCCGTCACCCACGCGAACACCTTCAACGCTACGACCGCCTCCAACGGCAAGTACATTGGGCAGATCGACTTCGCCGACAGTGACGTCACCTTCACCGTGGACGCGCCCGGCAACGGCACGTACCCGGTGACCGTCCACTACGCCAACGGCACCACCAGCACGTCGACCCACAACCTCGTCGTGAACGGCGCCACCGCCAGCCCGATCACCGTCAGTTACGCCCCCACCGGCAGCTGGGGGCAGTTCTCGGAGTCGAAGTCCGTCACCGTGCAGGTCCCCATGAAGACCGGGGCCAACACGCTGAAGTTCACCAAGGGGACGGGCTTCGCCGAGCTCGACCGGATCGCCACGAACCCCTACTTCAACTACCAGGCGATCCCCGCCTCCCAGCAGCGCGACGACGCCAACTGCTGCCACTGGAACGGCCCGAGCTGGCCGTACCAGACCAGCCAGATCCTGACCGGCCTGGCGAACCTGCTCCAGGACTACCCCGCGCAGAACTTCGTGACCAAGGCCGACTACCAGACGATGCTGGCCCGGTTCGCCGACCTCCAGCACAAGGACGGCAAGCCCTACATCGCCGAGGCCGCCAACGGTGACACCGGCGAGTGGATCTACGACGGGTTCAACTTCAGCGAGCACTACAACCACTCCAGCTTCAACGACCTGGTGCTCTCCGGTCTGCTGGGCATCAAGCCACAGGCGAACAACACACTGGTGCTGAAGCCGCTGGTCCCGTCCGGCTGGGACTGGTTCGCGGTGGAGAGCCTCCCCTACCACGGGCACACCTACTCGATCCGCTGGGACCGCGACGGCACGCACTACGGCAAGGGCAGCGGCCTGCAGATCTTCCAGGACGGGGTACGCATCCACCAGTCCTCCACGGTCGGCAACACCACGGTGAACGTGGCCGCCCCCGTCACCCCGGCACAGCCCGCACGGATGGTGAACGTGGCCGCCAACCCGCTCACCGCCGAGCAGGACTGGCTGGGCCGCACGGTCACCCAACCCTTCCCGAAGGCCTTCGCCTCCTACACCAACACCGTCTCCAACGGCCCGCACTGCCACAGCGGCCAGACCTGCAAGCCCACCACCTTCGACGCCCCGCTACGGGCCACCGACGGCTGGATCCGCTACGACAAGATCCCCGACGACCGGTGGACCAACTCGGGCTCACCGAACGCCACCGACCACCTCGGGGTCGACTTCGGAGCGCCCCGCAAGATCAACGAGGTGAAGTTCTACACCTACGACGACGGCGCGAACATCCGCGTCCCGGCGAGCTACACCGTCCAGTACCTGAACAACGGCTCGTGGGTGAACGTCCCGAACCAGACGAAGAGTCCGGCCGGCCCGGTGGCCAACAACCCCAACGAAGTGACCTTCCCGATGATCACGACCTCCCAGTTCCGGGTCGTCTTCACCCCGCAGGCGGGCAAGTTCGTCGGCGTCACCGAGCTGGAGTCCTGGTACCCCGAGACACCACGGGTCAAGATCACCAACAAGAACAGCAACCTGGAACTCGGCATCGACGGCTCCTCCATCGCCCCCGGAGGCGCCGTACAGCAGCAGACCGCCAGTACCAGCGCCAACCACTGGTGGAAGATCGTCCCCGCCGAGAACGGCTACTACAAGATCTTCAACACCAACAGCGGACAGGTCCTCGGCATCAAGGACGCCTCCACGGCCGCCGGGGCCACCACGCTCCAGTGGGGTGACACCCTGACCGCCGACCACCTCTGGTCGATCGTCGACGCCGGCGGCGGTTACGCCAAACTCGTCAACAGGAACAGCGGCAAGGTGCTCGGCATCCAGAACATGTCCACCTCCTCCGGTGCCCAGGCCCTGCAATGGGACGACACCGGCACGGACGACCATCTGTGGCGCATCGCCACGGAGGACGGTTCCACACCGTTCACCTCCTGACCGGACGTGCCCCCCCGGCCGGCCCCCCGGGCGCGGCGGGCCGGGCCGGGGGGCCGGGACTCGTGTATAAACCACAACCCAAGAGCACCGGAGTAAAAGGCACACCCGGAAAGCGCCGGGACGGAA